>CALKJX010000261.1 GCA_937995555.1 uncultured Elioraea sp. | reverse complement strand
TGGCGCGCTTGCGGCCGCGCCGTCTTCGCACCGCCAGGCCTTCCTGCCGCTACAGCCGGAAGAGCGTCTTCTTGTTCATGCTGACGCCTTCACGCTCAAGCCGGATGCCCAGCCGCCGGTAGCCGAAGCCGCGTCGTTCCGTTTCGTAACGCTGATCGTGACGTCGGCCTTGTAGACGCTCGGGCAGCGCAGATTGGTCTCGACCTTGTCCTGGGTCGGCAGGTTCTTCTTCCCAGGCATCGCGTCGCCCTCTCCGCCCATCGCTCATCGCGCGGACGGTCATCTGTTATTGTCGCACTGGTGCAGCATGTTCACCGGCACCTTGAACTCCTTCTCGCCGTTCCCCACGCCGACCCACTCGCGTGGGCTCTGCCAGAAGAGATCCCAAGCCGTATTGTTGCTTGTACGAAACGATGTGGCGTAGCAGGTGGCGGTCGGCTTGCAGGCCGACCTGGTCAGCTTCCGGTCCGTCCCCATGCCGAACGCGGCGGCGATGGCGTTGTTCATCGTCGCCTGATCGATCGCCGCGCCGGAATCAACCCCGCCGACCGTGCGGTTGAAATGCCCCACCTTCGGGTTCTGTCCGGGCCGGGTGGCGAAGGAACAGCCGTTCACCGTGTCGGTGAAGAAGGAATCCGCGCCCGGTGGGAACAGTGTGCGGTCGAGCCGCATGGTGCGGAAAGCGTTCGAGAAGAATGGCAGGTAGTAGGCCTGGAACCGGTGCGCGTATTTGTGCGCCATCCCCGTGGTCTCCTTCACCCGGCACACCTGCCGGCTGCCGCCGCCGGTCATCTGCGCGGTTCGCGAGGGGTCGCGGTCGATGTTGCGGGTCAACGGCGCGCCCTGATCGTATCTCAGAATATGGCCGCGATCGGCGCCGCGGGTGTCCATCCCGCCGGTCTGGATGTCGATGATCAGCTGGTTGTTGCGCATCCACCCCACCGGGTTGGCGAGGAAGTCCTTGTGGCGCCGCCGGACATGCTGGTCCTCCAGGCTCGGGCAGAGGGGGGCGAGGGGCACCGACGGACGGCCGTCGCGCAGGCGGAACTGTCCGCCGCCCATCGGCTGGGTCAAGCGCCGGTCGGGAAACGACCCGCGCCTGCAACCTGCGGCGAGAGGCGCGACGGTCAACGCAGCGAGAGCACCACGCTCACGGGCCGGTGGTCCGACGCCGCGTCCTTCCCGAACGCCGCTTCGGTCTCCTCATGCGCGAGATGCTCGACCAGACCGGCGCCGGCATGGACGCGCAGCGGACTTGCCCCGCCGCCGGCCAGCGCCTGGGTGAACAGGATGTGGTCGAGCAGGATGTTCGGGTCGCGCTCGGGGTCGATCACGTCGCGGAACCGTACCGTCCAGCGCAGGTGCTGCGGGCGGTCGAACAGCGCGTGGTTCAGGAATTGCTGCGCGAAGAACACATCGCCTTGCAGGTTCGAGATCAGGTCGTGCAGCAGGTACTCGCGCTCCATCAGCTCCTTGCCCGGCCCGTCGTTGAGGTCGCCCAGCACCAGGATCGAGGGGTCGGCGGTCTGGCTGAAGCGGTGGTCGATATAGGCGCGCACGTTCTGCGCCTCCGAGCTCAGCTTCACCCGCGCGGCATGGGCGTCGGCGAGCCAGGCCGCGACCTTCGGCTCCTTGGCGTAGTCGTCGAAGCTCTCGCCCGCCCGTCGTGTCCGTGGCGTGCCACTGGTGAACTTGCTCTTGAGATGGACGCCGATGATCTCCACCCGAGCCCCCGCGATCGTCAGCAGCAGCGTCTGCGGGTGGCGGTGGAAGCCGTGCGGGCTGCGCTCGGCCACCGGCACGTCCGGCACACCGCCGACGGTGCGGAGCCGCGGGATCGAGACCGACCAGGTGCCATCGGGGCGGATCGATGACGAGCCGCGCGCGGCGAAGTCGCGCCAGACCGTGATGTCGAGCAGAGCGGGTTGCAGCCTGTCGGCCAGCTCCTTGCGGATCAGGAACCACTGCCACTGATCGCCCTTGGTGGCGTAGGAGCCGCCGCCGCGCCGCACGACGTCGTAGGCCGGCAGCTCGGCGCTGACCCAGGACGCGATCGCCGCCTCGCCGGCTGGCGCCTCGCACAGGAACAGGATGTCGGGGGCGATGCGGCCGATCTCGTCGCGCACCGCATCGGCCTGGTGGCGCGCCTTCGCGACCGTTGGCAGCCGCCGCTGCATGCGCATCTTGCCGGGCTCGTAGCGGCCCTCCAGCACGCCCCAGCCGTGGTCGAACCAGGCGACGTTCCAGGTGGTGAGCTTCATCGTGCGTGCTCCGGACCGATGGCGCCCGGGTGGCACCCGGATGCGTCACGCTACCGTGTCGTCGGTCGGCCCGAACAGTGTCGAGCGTCACCCGAGGCGTTCGAGCCGCGTCAGCCGGGGCGGGTTCTGCTCCGACAGCACCACCACGTCTTCGCCCAGCGCCATGCCGTGCGCGCCGTTCAGCGCCGGCCGGCAGCGGCCGAGCAGCGCGCCCTCGCCCGACAGGAGCGAGAGCCGCGGCACCTGGTCGGTGACCCAGACCTGCCCCGCGCGGTCCACGCTCACGCTCATCGGCTTGTGATGGTCGCCCCAGGAGGCGAGCCAGGTGCCGTCGGCGGTGAACACCTGCACCCGGTTGTTCTCGCGGTCCGCCACCGCGACGCGGCCGTCCGGCAGCACGGCGACACTGTGCGGGGTGGTGAACTCGCCTGGGCCGCTACCTGGCCGGCCCCAGCTCGAAAGCGATTGCCCGTCCGCATCGAACCGGTGCACCAGCGAGTTCCCGTAGCCGTCCGCCACGTAGATCGAGCCGTCGGGCCCGAAGGCCACGTCGCAGGGGGCGTTGAACGGTGCGCCGGGCACGCCGCGCGTGCCGAGCCCGCCGATGCGGCGCCCGTCCATGTCGAACACCGCGATCTCGTGCATGTCGCGATCCACGACGAACACGCGCCCATCGGGTGCGACGGCGAGGAAATGCGCATCCAGCACCTCCTCGCCCCAGGCGGCGAGCCGCCCGCCCTCCGGCGAGAGCACGATCACCGCGGGCCAGACCGGATCGACGGAAGGATCGCGCCGCAGCAGCACCAGCACGCGCCCGTCCCCAGCCACCGCCACGTCCGAGGGCACGCCCCGGCCCACGGGCACATCGCCCCAGGGCCGCACCACCCGGTAGGTCGCCTCGTCCAGTGCCACGGTCAGCATCCGGTTCCTCCTCTGTCGCGCCGGAGCCTCCCGCGGCGGAGCCGATCCGGCAAGCGCGGGAAAGAACCGGAAAGCTTCGGCGATGGCTGCGGCAAGCGGCGCGCGGCAGGCTCCGCACCATCCGCAAAGCAGGCCGCCATGACCGTCCAGCAGACCGTCCGCACCCAAGTGCCCCACGTGACCGCGCCACCCTCGCCCGCGCCGATCCTCGAACTCGGCCTGGCGTTCCCGGGCCCGAAGGCGCTGCTGAGCGCGGTGGAACCCGGGGTGTTCACCGTGCTCGCGCAGGGGCCGCGGACCGGGCGCGACCTTGAGGCGGTGCTCGGCCTCGCCCCGCGCGCCACCTGCGACTTCCTCGATGCACTGGTGTCGCTCGGCATGCTCGCGCGCGAGGGCGCGGGCTGGTCGGCGCTGCCGCAACACCGAGGCGACCGCGCTCTGCCTTGATCGCAACAGCCCGGGCCATCTCGGCGGCATCCTGGAGATGGCGGATGCGCGTCCCTGTCGATTCTGGGGCGATCTGACCGGGGCGCCGAAGACGGGCCGGGCCCGGAACGAGAGCAAGCATTCGGGGCGGCCGATGTTCGACGCGCTCTAAGCCGATCCCGCGCGGCTCGAGCAGTTCATGGAGGCGATGGAGGGCATCTCGCGCGGAAACTCCATGGCCGCGCCGAGCGGTTCGCCTTCGCGCGGTACCGGACGCCGGTGGATACCGGCGGGGCCACCGGCCTGCTCTCCTCGATCGTCGCCGCGCACCACCCGCACATCACCGCGCACTCCTGCGACCAGCCGTTTGTGCGCCCCATCGCCGCGCGCCGCATCGCCGCCCGGGGGCTCGCGGATCGCGTCACGGCCGAGCTGGTCGACTTCCTCACCGACGAGTTCCCCAAGGCCGACGTGGTCACCATGGGCATGATCCTGCACGACTGGAACCTCGCCCCTGGGAAGATGCTGATCGCCAAGGCGCGTCGTGCGCTGCCCGAGGGCGGTGCACCGGTCGCGATCGAGAACATCATCGATGACGAGCGCCGCCGGAACGTCTTCAGACTGCTGATGCCGCTCAACATGCTGATCGAGTTCGGCGACGACGTCGGCTCCACCGGCGCGGAATGCGCGTCCTGGTGCCGCGAGGCCGGCTTCAGGCGCGTCGAAGTGATCCCGCTCGGCAGCCCCGCGAGCGCTGCGGTCGCCTGCAAGGAGCGGGGCGAGTGGCGCGGGAGCGCAGCCCGCGCCAGCCGCCGAAGATCGCGGTCGCGAGCGCGATCGCGACGGGCACCAGGTGCAGCGGGGCCGACGCGTTCTCCGGCAGGTACAGCGCGAGGACGACCGAGCGCATCGCCATCACCGCAACCACGAAACCGGCGAGGAACCCAGCACCCCGCCAAATACGCAGCGGATCGCCGCGGGCCAGCGTCGCGGCCGCGCACCTTCCGCCTCGGCGTGGGCGCGCCGGCTTCCCCGGAGCGCGATCTGCACTCCGGTGACGAGTCCCGTGACGAGCCCGACCATGGGGCCGATCGCGAAGGCCGCGGCCATCGCGCCACCGTCGTGACGGTCGAATACGTCCAAGATCTCGACTTGGGCCGCATGGGCCGCGATCACCACCGCCCAGTCGGTGACCGCGCGGACCAGGAACCCGAGCAACAACCAGCCCGGCTCACGCATCCCACCGTTCCCTGCCCTGACGCTTGCCGATGGTGGTCCGGAAAGAAGCGCCGCGCCATCCCGCGCGGCCGTCGACGCGCCTCGCCGCGCTTCGCCCGGATCAGGTCGAGGCGAGGCGTCGGAGATCCGCTTCGAGGTCGGCCAGCGCTAGCCCGAGGGCCTGTGACAACCCGGGTACGACCACCTCGGGCGCGAGCGAGGGCAGCGTGACGCGCCGGTCGTAGTCGCCCCGGGCGATGATGCGCGGCGGCGTGCGGTCGAGCCCCAGCAGCAGCGTCTGCAGGTGCACCCGCGCGACTGGTGCGGCCGGGTCGCTCCCGTCGGCGAGCGCCGCAACCAGCATGGTCTCGAGCGCGAGATCGGCCCGGCCCGTGCTGCCCTGATCGAGCACGGCCGCGAACAGCCCCGAGTCCGAGAGCCAATGCCGCAACGCGTCATGCACCATCGCCGCAGGGACGACGAAGAATTCGTTCCAGAAGTCGCTCTGCTGGACATTGCCAGGCAGGCGCGTGACCAGCCCGCGCCCCTCCATGCCGGGTGCGGCCGTCACACCACGCACCACCAGCGTGCGGCCGCGCGCCGGCGCGGGCAGCGCGCCTGCCCGGCGTGACTCCAGAACGTAGAGCCGCTTCTCCGGATAGGGCCGCGACAGCGGGTTCGCACAGGCGGCGAGCAGCATCGCCGCGAGCAGCGCACGCCGCCTCATCGACCGGCTCCTGCGGGTGCCGGCGCCGGGGCTCCCGGTGGCGGCTGGCCGAACAGGAACTGGCTCGGGTAGCGGCGCATCTGTTCGGTGATCTCGCGCAGATTGTCGGCCGTGACGCGCAGGTCGCGCAGCGTCGGACCGAAGTCGCGGTCGGTGTCGGCGATCAGCGTGTCGATCCGCCGCACCGCCTGATCGATCGAGGCGGTCATGGCCGGCAGCCGTGCCAGCGCCGCGCGAAGCTCCGCCGTGGCCGTCGCCGTGTTCGACATGATCGCACGCATCTCACGCCCCTCCATCAGCGAACGCAGCGCCGTCGTCGCCGCACTCGCCTCGCGCATGGTGGTCTCGATCGCCGGGGCGACCCGTTCGGTGGTCGCGCGCAGCGCCGAGACGGCATCCGCCGCCTCGACGAGCAGCCGGTACCCCTCGCCGGCGGCGACGGTTTCCGTCAGCGTCTGCACGAGCGCATCCAGGCGCAGGATTAGTCCGCCGAAATCGACCTCATCCAGTCGCGCGATCAGCCGTTCCGCCGCGGTCTGGATCTGCGTCAGCGTCGAGGGCACGGACGGGATGTAGGGCGTGCGTGGTTCCCATGGCGGTACGAACACGGGAAAGCGCGCGGCATCGACGAAGTCGGCCTCCAGATAGACGATCCCGGTGATGCCCTGGCTCGCCATGCGCACCCTGAGCCCCGCATCCACCATCTGTCGGAAGCCGCGCGCATCGGTCTCGGCGACGCGCTCGCGCAACAGCTCGAAGCGCACGACGACGAGACGGAGCGAGGGGTCGGTCGCCAGCGTCTCGCTGACCGATTGCGGATACTCGGCGGCGGCGACCGAGATCTGCCGCACGCTGCCCACGGTGACGCCGCGGAACTTCACCTGCGCGCCGACTTCCAGCCCCTGCACGGTCTCGCCGAAATAAGTCTCCATCAGGATGCCACCGCGCCGGAACGTATCCGAACCGATCCAGACGAGCAGCGCGAGGAGCCCCGCGAACCCGCCCAGGATCGCGACGCCCACCCGGAAGAACAGCGCCTTCTGCTCCATCCTGCTCCGCCCTATCCGACCCCGGTCTCGGTCCGGTGGAAGAACGCGCGCACGATCGGGTGCGTGCTCTCCTCCTTGAGCCGGCGCGGATCGCCCTCGGCGATCACGCCCTTCGCCTGCTTGTCCAGCATGATGACGCGATCCGCAATCGTCAGGATCGACGCAAGCTCGTGGGTGACCACCACGAAGGTGATGCCGAGATCGCGCGCGAGCGAGACGATCAGGCTGTCTAGGCCCGCCGACGTGATCGGATCGAGCCCGGCCGAGGGCTCGTCGAGGAAGACGAGCGGGGGGTCGAGCGCGATCGCGCGCGCGATCGCCGCCCGCTTGATCATCCCGCCCGAGAGCTGCGAGGGCATTCTGAGGACTGCGTCGGCTAGGCCGACGAGGCCGAGCTTGGTGCGCGCGATCCGCTCGATCGCCTCGCGCGGCAGGGCCGTGAAGCTCGCCAACGGCAAGGCGACGTTCTCCAGCACGGTCATCGAGCCGAACAGCGCGCCGGACTGGAACATCACGCCGAAGCGCTGCTTGAGCCGCCGCCGTGCCTCGCCGCGTACCGCAACGATGTCCTCTCCCAGGATCGTGATTGTGCCTTCGCTCGGCGGGCGCAGTCCGATCATCAGCTTCAGCAGCGTCGATTTGCCGCAGCCGGAGCCGCCGAGGATCACGAAGACCTCGCCGCGCCGGACATCGAAGCTCACGTCCTGGAACACGGTGTTGGCGCCGAAGCGCATGCCGACGCCCCGCAGCGACGCGGCGATCCCGTTCGCATCGGGCCGGGGGGCTGGCGCGGGCGCGGTCACCATCCCATCAGGTAGAACAGGACGGCGAAGATGCCGTCGAGGACGATGATCGCGACGATCCCGCCGACCACCGCCGCGGTCGCCGACTGCCCGACCGCGCGCGGGCCGACGCCGGTGCTCATCCCACGCGAGCAGCCGATGCCGGCGACGACGGCGCCGAACACGAGACCCTTGGCGAGCCCCCCGAGCACGTCCGAGGGGCCGGTCCAGTTGACCACCTGGGCGGAAATCGCCGCCCACGGGAAGCCTAGCGACGTCATCACGGTCGCCATCCCGGCGGCTGCCGAGAGGTTCATCGCGATGATCAGCACCGGCATCATCGCGACCGCGGCGATCAGCCGCGGCATCACGAGGAAGCGGAACGGATCGAGGCCCATCGTGTTGAGCGCGTCGATCTCCTCGTTCACCTTCATCGTGCCGATCTCGGCGGCGAAGGCGCTGCCCGAGCGGGCGGCCAGGATCACCGCCGAGAGCAGCGGCCCGAGCTCGCGGAACACCGAGACCGCGACCAGGTTGGCGACGAAGATGTCGGCGCCGAACTGACGGAGCGGCACAGCCGACTGGAAGGCTAGGATCAGCCCGAACAGGAAGCCGATCATGCAGATCAGCGGGAGCGCCCGGCTGCCCACCTCCTCGGCCTGGTGCCAGGTGTCGGGCCAGCGCAGAGAGCGCGGATTGAGCGCCGTGAGCACCGCGGAGGTGGCGGTGCGGCCGAGGAGGGCGATGCGCTCGCCGAGATCCTCGATCTTGCCGACCACCGCCTCGCCCACCGCCACCGGCAGGCTCGGCGCGGTTGGCGGCGCCGGGGGCGGGATCGTGCGGTAGGCCTCGTGCGCCCGATCGATCACGCGCGCCACCTGCGGCGAGGCTCCGGTCAGGGTGGCGCGCGATCCCGCCTTGTCCTCGAGCGCCAGCAGCAATGCCGACCCCGAGACGTCGCAATAGGAGCATCCGGCGAGATCGATCGACAGCGTCGTTCCCGGCGTCACCGCTGCCAGCGCCTCGCGCCAGAGCGCGGCAACGGCGTGCGCGTCGAGCCGGCCGGACAGCGCGAGCGCGCCGTCGCGTCGGGTCAGCGTCGCCGGCACGTCCGGGCCCGATTCCATGGGCGGCACTATACGCGATCGGCGCCGCCGACCAGCCGATCCGAGCGGCTGCGCAGCCACCAGACGGTCGCCATCAGCACGATCGAGAGGGCGATCAGCATGGTCGCGGCGGCGGCGATCGCGAGGCTCAGATGCTCGTTCAGGCCGGCGAACATCTGCCGCGGCAGGGTGCGCTGGCCGGGTCCGGCGAGGAGCAGCGCCACCACGACCTCGTCGAGCGAAATCGCGAAGGCGAACAGCGCCCCCGCTGTCACCCCTGGCGCGATCAGCGGCAGCACGACGCGGCGGAACGCGCGCGCCGGGCCGGCGCCCGAGGCGGCCGCGGCGCGCAGCAGGGTGCGGTCGAAGCCGGCGAGCGTGGCCGAGACCGTCACCACGACGAAGGGCGAGGCGAGCGCCGTGTGGGCGAGGATCATGCCCGCATAGGTGTTGGCGAGCCCGACCGGCGCATAGGCGAACAGCAGCCCGACCGCGACCACGACCGAGGGCACGACCATCGGCGCGAGCAGCACCGCGAGGATCAGGCGCCGTCCCGGCAGGCGCGCGAGCCACAGGCCGAGCGCGGCGAGCGTGCCGAGGGTGGTCGCGAGCGCGGTCGCACCCGCGCCGATGATCAGGCTGTTGATCACCGAATCGAACCAGAAGGCGCTCTCGAAGAACTCGCGGTACCAGCGCAGCGACAGCCCGGGCAGCGGGTAGTGCAGGAACGATCCGGCGGAGAACGAGAGCGGCACGATCGCCGCGATCGGTGCGACCAGGAACAGCAGCACCAGCAGCGTCACCGCCCAGAGCGCGACCCGTCCGGCCCGTCCGGCAGGCGTGCGCGCACTCATGCCACGCGCACCCGCGCCTCGCCCGCGAGCCGGGCATAGACCGCGAACAGCGCCGCCGTGGCGACCAGCAGCAGCGCCGAGAGGGCCGCCGCCATCCCCCAGTTCACCGTGCGCGAGGCATAGAAGGCGATGAACCAGGAGATCATCTGGTCCGACGCACCGCCGAGCAGCGCGGGCGTGATGTAGTAGCCGAGCGCCTGGATGAACACCATCAGCGACCCCGCCGCGACGCCCGGCAGGCTGAGCGGCCAGGTGACACGCAGGAACACCCGCCACGGCGGCGCGCCGAGCGAGGCCGCCGCGCGGCCGAGCCCCGGCGGCATCGCGCGCAGCACCGCATAGAGCGGCAGGATCATGAACGGCAGCAGGATATGCGCCATCGCCAGCACGACGGCGAAGCGCGTGAAGATCATCTGCACCGGCGCCTCGATCAGCCCGAGGCCGAGGAGCGCGCTGTTCACCACGCCCTCGCGCTGCAGCAGCACCACCCAGGCGGCCGTGCGCACGAGCAGCGAGGTCCAGAACGGCAGCAGCACGAAGGCGAGCAGCACCGCCGCCCTGCGCGCGGGCAGGCTGGCCAGCAGCGCCGCCACCGGATAGCCCGCGAGCAGGCAGAGCAGCGTGACCAGCAGGCTGATGCCGAGCGTGCGCGCGAGCACGTCGCGGAAGATCGCCTGCTCGGCCGGCGCAGCGACGATCCGCCCGCCCTCGTCGCGTTTCAGATCCACCGCCGCCAGCAGGTAGAAGTCGGTCACCGGCCCGCCGGCGCGGCGAATGGCCGCCCAGGTCGCGCGCTCGCCCCAGGCCGGGTCGGCGGCGAGCAGCGCGGCCTGCGCGTCCTCGCCCGGGCCGGGCAGCCGTCGCGCGGTCGCGAACATCAGGGTGCGGAAGCCGTTGACGTCGTAGTTCAGCCGTGTGGCCGCCTGGGCGAGCGTGCCGGCCGCGCGCGCCTCGCGCATGTCCTCGGCGAGGGCGGCGAACGCCTCCGCGCCGGGCAGGCCCCGCCCGTCCCACTCGGCCAGCGCCGCGGTGACGCGCGGCAGCAC
>CALKJX010000260.1 GCA_937995555.1 uncultured Elioraea sp. | reverse complement strand
GTGCCCTCTGGCTCCATCCTCCCTCCCCGACTACGACGGCCGGCCCCTCGGGGCCGGCCGTCGGCTTGTCGGCCCGCGCCCTGTCCCGAGGAGAGCACGCATGGGTGGCCTGTTCCGCGCGCCCGCACCCCCTCCTGCCGCGCCTGCTCCGCAGCCTGCCGCCCAGCCCGCCTCCGCAGACGAGGAGCGCGCCCGCCGCATCACGGGCCTTGAGGCGCGCCGCAGCGGCATGGCCGGTACCGTCGCCACCTCCTGGCGCGGCGTGCTCGCCGATGCGCTGCCGCCCACCCACCGCAAGTCGCTGCTCGGCGAGTGAGGACACAGGTGGAGTTCGACCCCGACGCGATCCTCGCGCGCCAGGCGCGCGCGCTCGCCCGCCGCCGCATCTGGGACGGCATCTGGAAGGACTGCTACGACCACGCGCTTCCCGGCCGCCCGGGCGACACCGGCGTGCCGATCTACGACGGCACGGCCCCCGACGCCGCCGAACAGCTCGCCGCCTCGCTGCTCGCCGAGCTGACCCCGCCCTGGCTACGCTGGTTCGGCTTCGTCCCCGGCCGTGCCGTGCCGGCCGCGCTGGCAGGCGACGTCTGGGCCTCGACCCTCGAAACCGCGGCCGAGACCCTGCACGCCGAACTGGAGCGGTCGAACTTCACGGTCGAGATGCACCAGTGCTTCCTCGACCTGGTGATCGCCGGCACGGCCTGCCTCGCGGTCGAGGAAGCGCCGCCCGGTGAACCCTCCGTCCTGCGTTTCGCCGCGGTGCCGCTCGCCGAGGTGACACTCGAGGAGGGGCCGGACCGCAAGCTCGACACCGTGTTCCGCAGCCTGCACATGACGCGCGACGAGATCCGCGCCCGCTTCCCGGGCGCCGCGCTGCCGCGCGCACTGCTCGGCGCGGAGGAGCGCGACGGCGAGCCGGCGCGCCACGAGGTGGTCGAGGCGGTGATCCCGGATCCGCGCGGCTACACCTACGCCGCACTGCTGCGCGCGGGCGACCAGCCGGCCGCCGTGCTCGCCCACGGCCGCTTCGCCTCCTCGCCCTTCATCGCCTTCCGCTGGATGAAGGCGCCCGGCGAGACCTATGGCCGCAGCCCGGTGATGAAGGCGCTGCCCGACATCCGCACCGCCAACAAGGTGGTCGAGCTGATCCTGAAGAACGCCTCGATCGCGGTCACCGGCATCTGGCAGGCCGACGATGACGGTGTGCTGAACCCGGCGAACATCCGGCTCGTGCCCGGCGCGATCATTCCGAAGGCGGTGGGTTCCTCGGGGCTCACGCCGCTTGCCGCTCCCGGCCGGTTCGATGTCAGCCAGCTCGTGCTCGACGATCTGCGCGCGCGCATCCGCCACGCCCTGCTGACCGATCGGCTGGGGCCTGTGCAGGGCGCGCGCATGACCGCGACCGAGGTGATGGAGCGCGCGGCCGAGATGGCGCGGCTGCTCGGCGCCACCTTCGGGCGGTTGCAGACCGAGCTGCTCACACCGCTGATCGACCGGTGCCTGGCGATCCTGCGCCGCCGTGGCCTCGTTCCGGCCTTCGGGCTCGATGGCGGTCTGGCGGCGATCGTGTGGCGCAGCCCGCTCGCCCAGCTCCAGGCGCAATCGGAGGCCTCGGGAACGCTGAAGTGGCTGGACGCCGTGCGCGCGTTGGGGCCGACCGCGGCACGAACCGCCGATCCCGCTGCTGCCTCCCGCTGGCTCGCCAATCTGCTCGGCGTGCCGCCCCATCTGGTGGTGAGCGCGGCCGAGGAGGCGCACGCCCTGAAGACCGGCGCCGCCGCGCTCGCGGCCAGCGCCGACGATGCCCTGCCCCACGGCCTCGATCCGGCCGCCTGACGAGGACACAGCGATGGCTGACAACCTGATCGACATCACGCTCGAGGATGCGGGCGGCAAGGACGGTGCCGCCAAGCCGGCCCCGCGCGGCAAGCGTCCGGCCGAGGTGCCCGAGAAGTTCTGGGACGAGGAAGCGGGCCAGATCCGCGTCGAGGCGCTGCTCAAGTCCTATCTCGAACTCGAGAAGCGGCTCTCGCGCATGGTGCCGCTGCCCGAGGATGAGGCGGACGAAGAGGCGCGCAACCGCCTCCTGCGCGCGCTCGGCGTCCCCGAGACGCCCGACGCCTACACGATCGAGCCGCAGCATCCGCTGCTCACACCCGATCCGGAGGTGAACAAGCGCCTGCACCAGGCGGGATTCACGCCGACGCAGGTGCAGCTCGTCTACGACCTCGCTGGCGAGCGTCTGCTGCCGCTGATCGCCGAGGCCGCGCAGATGTTCGAGGCCGAGCGACAGATCGAGCGGCTGAAGGACCATTTCGGTGGCGAGGAGCGCTGGGCGCGCGTGGCCAAGCAGCTTGCCGCCTGGGGCAAGGCGAACCTGCCTGGGCCGGTGTTCGAGGCGCTGTCCTCGACCTTCGAGGGCGTGCTCGCGCTGCACCGCATGATGGAGAACAACGAGCCGGGCCTGCTGCGCGACGCCGAGCCGGGTCCGTCGCTCAGCGAGAACGAGCTCCGCGCGATGATGCGCGACCCGCGCTACTGGAAGACGCGCGATCCGGATTTCGTCAGCCGCGTCTCGGACGGGTTCCGCCGGCTCTTCCCCGGCGAACGCTGAGCCCATCGACACCTGAACCCTCTCGGCCGCCCACGCCGCATCGCGCGCGCGGGGGCCGGGCCGGGGCTTCCGAGCGCGCCCCTTCCCGCGCTCGCCCCGGAACCGGGACGGATGCGCGTTCCCCTTCCCCGCGCATCCGTCCCGCC
>CALKJX010000259.1 GCA_937995555.1 uncultured Elioraea sp. | reverse complement strand
TCGGCGACGACGTGCTGTTCGACTGCGCGATCAACCGCCGCACGACGTCATGACCGCGCGCGCGTTCTGGACCATCGGGCCCGGCAAGGGCGAGCTGCGCGTGGAGACGCTTCCGCCGCCCGGCGCGGACGAAGCGCTGGTACGCACGCTCGCGAGCGGGGTGTCGCGCGGCACCGAATCGCTGGTGTTCACGGGCCGCGTGCCGGCGAACCAGCACGCCGCCATGCGCTGCCCGTTCCAGGCCGGCGACTTCCCGTTTCCCGTGAAATACGGCTACAGCGCGGTCGGCATCGTCGAGGCCGGACCGCCGGCGTTGATCGGCCGGCGCGTGTTCTGCCTGCATCCGCACCAGGATCGTTTCCTGGCACCTGCGGCGATGCTGCATGCGGTGCCCGATGCCGTGCCGACCCGCCGCGCCGTTCTCGCCGCCAACATGGAGACGGCGCTGAACATCGCCTGGGACGCCGCCGCACTGCCCGGCGAGCGCGTCTTGGTGATCGGCGCCGGTGTGGTCGGGCTGCTTGCCGCGCATCTGCTCGCGCGCATCCCCGGCGTGACGCTGACGGTGATCGACACCGACCCTGGCAAGGCGCGCATCGCCGCCGCCCTCGGCCTCGCCTTCGCCGCACCGGCCGAGGCACTGCCTGAGGCCGAGCTTATCGTGCACGCCTCCGGCTCACCGGATGGCCTTTCGCTGGCGCTCGCCCGCGCCGGCTTCGAGGCGCGCATCGTCGAGGCGTCATGGTTCGGCGATCGCGTCGTGCCGCTTCCGCTCGGCGAGTCGTTCCACAGCCGCCGCCTCAGGCTGATCTCCTCGCAGGTGGGCAGCATCGCTGCGCCACTGCGGGGCCGCCGCAGCCATGCCGAGCGGCTCTGCCTCGCGCTCACCCTGCTCGACGACGCTCGGCTCGACGCCCTGCTGGATGGCCCAACACCGTTCGCCGATCTTCCCGCCACCATGGCGCGGCTCGCCGCGAGCCCCGGCGCGCTCTGCAACGTCATCGCCTACGATCCCTCCGTCTGAAAGGACCGCACGTGTTCAGCCTCACCGTCTGCGACCACGTCATGATCGCCCATTCCTTCCGCGGCGAGGTGTTCGGCCCGGCGCAGAAGCTGCACGGTGCGACCTATGCGGTGGAAGCCGAGTTCCGCGTGCCCACGCTCGATGAGCACGGACTGGTCGTGGATATCGGCCTTGCGCGCACCGAACTCCGCCGCGCGCTCGACAGCTTCGACTACGACAATCTCGACGCCCTGCCGCAGTTCGCCGGACAGAACACCACGACGGAGTTCATGGCCGCGCATGTGCACGGCCTGCTGGTCGCGGCGCTGAAGGAGGGCCGGCTGGGCGACGGCGGCAAACGCGTCACGGTGCTGAAGGTGCTGCTGCGCGAGAGCCCGCTCGCCTGGGCCGCCTACGAGGCGGCGGTGGAATGAGCGCGCTCGCCATCGCGCTCATGGTGCCCGCACCGTTCGACGCGGTCTCGGGCGGCTACGGCTACGATCGCCGCATCGTCGCGGGGTTGCGCGCACGCGGCCATGCGGTGCGCGTGGTCGAACTCGCCGGGCGGCACCCGCTTCCCGATGCAGCGGCCGAGGCCTCGGCCCGGCAGGCGATCGTCGATCTCCGGCCGGGCGAGATCCCGGTGATCGACGGGCTCGGCCTGCCGTCCTTCGCGCGCGCCGCCGAGGCGATCTCGCGCGCCGCAGCGGTCGGGCTGATCCACCACCCAACACCGCTGGAGAAGGGCCTCTCCGAGGCCGACGCGGCGCTGCTGCGCGAGAAGGAGGCGCAGCTCCTGCCGCGGCTAGCGCGCCTGATCGCCACCTCGCACGCGACCGCGACGGCGCTCGCCGGCATGGGCATCGCCGAGGCGCGCATCGGCGTCGTCGAGCCCGGCACCGATCCCGCGCCGCGCGCGCGGGGCTCGCAGGGAGCCGGCTGCGTGATCCTCTCGCTCGGCGCGGCCGTGCCGCGCAAGGGCCACGACCTGCTGCTGCGGGCACTCGGCCGGCTCACCGATCTCGACTGGAAGCTCACCATCGTCGGCAGTCTCGACCGCGACCGTGCCCATGCGGCGGCGCTCGCCACGCTGGCGCGCGATCTCGCGATCGCGGACCGCATCACCTTCGCCGGCGAGATCGCCGACGACGCGCTTGAGCAAGTGTGGGCCGGCACCGACCTGTTCGCGCTCGCGACCTGGCACGAGGGCTACGGCATGGCGGTGGCCGAGGCGCTGAAGCGCGGAATCCCCTGCGCGCTCACCTCCGGTGGGGCGGTCGCCGATCTGCTGCCGGTCGATGCCGGGGTGATCGTGCCGCCGGGCGACTGGATCGCCCTCTCGCGTGCGATGCGCCGGCCGATCTTCGACACCGCGCTGCGCCATCGCATGAGCGACGCGGCCTTCACCGCCGGCGCACGCCTGCCGGGCTGGGAGACGCAGGCCGACCGCTACGCGCGCGAGCTCGCCGCGGTCGCCGGATGAGCGAGGGGTTCTCGGCCGACTGGCTCGCGCTGCGCGAGCCGTTCGACCGTGTGGCGCGCTCGCAGAGGCTCGCGGCGCGGCTGGCGGAGGTGCTGCCGGCGCGGCCAAGGATCATGGATCTCGGCGCCGGCACGGCCTCGCTGTTCCGCTTTCTCGCCCCCATCATCGGCCGCGCGCAGGCCTGGACGATCGTCGACGCGGACGAGGCGCTGCTTGGCTGCGCCTTCGCCCGCACCGCCGACTGGGCCGAGGCGCGCGGGCTTCGCGTCACCACGCCCGGGCGCGCGCTGCTGATCCACACGCCGCAAGGCGCGTGGCGGATCGAGGGGCTCGCGACCGATTTCGGCGATGACCCGTCACGCCTGCCCTTCGCGGCACACGACGCCGTGGTGTGCTCGGCGCTGATGGATCTCGTCTCGGCCGCCTGGGCGGAGCGGCTCGCGGCGGCGCTGCGTGTGCCGTTCCTCGCCTGCCTGAACGTCGACGGCCGCGACCGCTTTCGCCCTGCGCACCCCGATGACCGGCTGATCGCGCGAGGCTTCGCGCGCGACATGCGGCGCGACAAGGGCTTCGGCCGCGCGATGGGTGCGGCCGCGCCGGCCATGCTTGTGCGCCTGCTTGCCGCGCGCGGCTTCAGGGTGGCGACCGCGCCGTCGGACTGGATCATCCCGCCGATCGCCGGCCCAATGCTGGAGGCGATGGTACGCGGCCACGCCGCCGCCGCCACGAACGCCCTGCCCGTCGCCGCCGCGCGCATCGCCGCCTGGGAGCAGGCGCGGCTGGCTGCGGTCGCGCGCGGCCGGCTCGGCCTCACGATCGGCCATCGCGACCTGCTGGCCCTGCCCGCGGAGACCTGAGCCATGACGATCCTCGGCTGTGTCGCCGACGACTTCACCGGTGCGACCGACCTCGCCAACACCCTGGTGAAGGAGGGCGCGCGCACGGTGCAACTGCTCGGTGTGCCGCGTGCCGACGACCCCGTGCCGGACGCGGACGCGATCGTGGTGGCGCTGAAGTCACGCACCGCGCCGGTGCGCGAGGCGGTCGCCGAGAGTGTCGCGGCCCTCGACTGGCTGCTCGCCGCCGGCTGCCGGCAGGCGTTCTTCAAGGTGTGCTCGACCTTCGATTCCACCGACGCGGGCAACATCGGCCCCGTGGCGGACGCGTTGCTCACCCGGCTTGGCGCCGGCTTCGCGCCGGTCTGCCCCGCGTTCCCGACAAACGGGCGCACCGTCTATCTCGGCCATCTGTTCGTCGGCAGCGTCCTTCTCAACGAGAGCGGCATGGAGAACCACCCGCTCACCCCCATGCACGACGCCAATCTCGTGCGCGTGCTCGGGCGGCAGACGGAGGGCTCGGTGGGCCTGGTGCCGTTCGCGGCGGTCGACCAGGGTGCGGGCGCGATCCGGGCGGCCTTCAACGCGCTGCGCGACCAGGGAAAGCGCTACGCGATCGTCGATGCGATCACGGACGCGCATCTGCGCGCGATCGGCGCCGCGTCAGACAATCTCGCGCTGATGGTGGGCGGCTCCGGCCTTGCGATCGGCCTGCCGGAAACCTGGCGTGCGGCAGGACTGCTCGCGGCACGCGGCGATGCCGCGACCTTGCCACGGGCCCAGGGCCACGCCGCCGTGGTCGCAGGCAGCTGCTCGCGCGCCACACTCGCCCAGATCGGCTTCGCGCGCGACCATGTGCCGACCTTGACGCTCGATCCGCTGGCGCGCCCCGACGCGGCGGCGCTCGCGCAAGACGCCATCGCCTGGGCAGCGGCGCAACCGACCGACCGGCCCATCGTGATCGCCGCATCCACGACGCCGGATCGCGTCGAGGCATTGCAGCGGGCGCTCGGTCGTGACGCGGCGGGACATCTGATCGAGCAGACCCTGGCCGATGTCGCTGAAGCGCTGGTCGCCCGCGGGGTGCGGCGGCTGGTGGTGGCCGGCGGCGAGACCTCGGGCGCTGTGGTGTCGCGCCTCGGCGTGCGCCGGCTCGCGATCGGACCGGAGATCGATCCCGGTGTGCCCTGGACCTACGCGCCCGATGCGGCAGGCGGGCTGCACCTCGCGTTGAAGAGCGGCAACTTCGGCGGCCGCGACTTCTTCCTGAAGGCGTTCGCCATGCTGGAGGACGCACGGTGAGCGACGAAACGGCGCTGCGCGAGGCGATCTGCACCCTGGCCGCGAGCCTGTTCGCACGCGGCTTTTCGGTCGGCAGTGCCGGCAACATCTCGGTACGCCTTGCCGACGGATTCCTGATCACGCCGACCAATTCCTGTCTCGGCCGGCTCGATCCGGCACGCATGGCACGGCTCGACGCGGCGTACCGGCATGTCGGCGGCGACAAGCCGTCGAAGGAGGTATTCATGCACCGCGCCTTCTACGAGGCGCGCCCGGACGCGAAGGCGGTGGTGCATCTGCACTCCACCTGGGCGACGGCGGTCGCCTGCCTCGACGATATCGATCCGCGCGCGCCCATCCCGCCGCTCACCCCCTATTTCGTGATGCGCATCGGCGACGCGCTGCCCGTCGTGCCCTACTACCGGCCCGGCGATCCGGCGATGGAGCCGGCGATCGCGGCCGAAGCACGAACGGCACGCGCCGTGTTGCTCGCCAATCATGGCCCCGTGGTGTCGGGCGGCTCGCTGACCGACGCGGTCTATACAGCGGAGGAGCTGGAGGAGGCGGCGAAGCTGTTCCTGCTGCTCCGCCGCCAGCGTGTGCGGCACCTGAGCGCGCACCAAGTCGCAGAGCTCCGCCGCAC
>CALKJX010000258.1 GCA_937995555.1 uncultured Elioraea sp. | reverse complement strand
CGTCGCCCTTGCGCTCGATCGCGAGGCTGGCGCGGAACCACGGGCGGATCGCGGCGGCGGCGGCATCGGCGGCGCGCTCGGCAGCGCGCAGGGCCGCGTCGAAGTCGAGTCTGGGCATCGGGGCGGGGGTCCTCCGGCAGGGGCCGGGCTTGACCCCGGCGCGCCCGGGCAGCATGGAAGTTCGGTCCCCGCCGCTCAACCCCGCGACACGCGTGACCCCGATCGTCCTGATCCCCGCCCGCATGGCCTCCTCGCGCCTGCCCGGCAAGCCGCTGGCGCCGATCGCGGGTGTGCCGATGGTGGTGCATGTGCTGCGCCGGGCCCAGGAGGCGGGGGTGGGCCCGGTGGCGGTCGCCTGCGCCGAGCCTGCGATCGCCGAGGCCGTGCAGGCGGCCGGAGGCACGGCGGTGCTGACCGATCCCGACCTGCCCTCGGGCAGCGATCGCTGCTTCGCCGCCCTCGCCACGCTCGATCCCGAGGGTCGGCACGATGTGGTCGTGAACCTCCAGGGCGACCTGCCGACGCTCGACCCGGCGGCGATCCGCGCCGCACTGGAGCCGCTCGCCGACCCGTCCTGCGACATCGCCACGCTGGTCACGCCGATCCGCGACGCGGGCGAGGCGACCGCGCCCAACTTCGTCAAGGCCGCGGTGCAGTTCGCCGAGGGGCAGCGTTACGCGCTCGCCCCCTATTTCTCGCGCCTGCCGGTGCCCTCGGGCCAGGGCCCGCTCTGGCACCACATCGGCATCTATGCCTGGCGGCGCGCAGCACTGGCCCGCTTCGTCGCCCTGCCGCCCTCACCATTGGAGATGCGCGAGAAGCTCGAACAGCTGCGCGCGATCGAGGCGGGGATGCGCATCTTCTGCGCGCGGATCGACACCGCGCCGTTCGGCGTGGATACGCCCGAGGATCTCGCGCGCGCCCGCGCCCTTCTGGAAGCCTGACCCGCATGACCGAGACGATCGCGTTCCAGGGGGTTCCTGGCGCCTATTCCGACCTTGCCTGCCGCAGCGCCTATCCGGGGATGGCGACGCTGCCCTGCACCACGTTCGAGGACGCGATCGCGGCGGTGCGCGAGGGCCGGGCGCGGCTTGCCATGCTGCCCTGCGAGAACAGCCTCGCGGGCCGGGTGCCCGACATCCACCGTCTGCTGCCGGACAGCGGGCTGCATGTGGTCGCCGAGCATTTCCAGCGGGTCGAGCACTGCCTGCTCGCGCCGCATGGGGCGAGCCTGGCGACGATCCGGCGCGCGCACTCGCACGCGGTGGCGCTCGGGCAGGTGCGCGCGGTGCTGAAGGAGCTGAAGCTCGCGCCGGTGGTGGAGGCGGACACGGCGGGGGCGGCGGAACTGGTCGCGCGGCTGAACAATCCCGAGGACGCGGCGATCGCCTCGGAGCTGGCGGCCGAGATCTACGGGCTCTTGATCCTGCGCCGCAACGTCGAGGACGCGGCGCACAACACCACGCGGTTCTATGTGATGGCGCGCGAGTCGCGGATTCCGCCAGCCGATCAGCCCGGGCTGATGACGACCTTCGTCTTCCGCGTGCGCAACGTGCCCGCTGCGCTCTACAAGGCGCTCGGCGGGTTCGCGACCAACGGGGTGAACATGACGAAGCTCGAGAGCTACATGGTCGGCGGCGCGTTCACCGCGACCCAGTTCCTCTGCGATGTGGAGGGGCACCCGGAGCAGGGGCCGCTGCGCCGGGCGCTGGAGGAGCTGCAGTTCTTCTCGCGCGAGGCGAAGGTGCTGGGGGTCTACCCCGCGCACCCGTATCGCTCGCAGATGGAAGCCGGGGATTGAACCTGGCGTGGCGGGGGGCGGTCGTGCCGGCTCCCGGGTCACGCGCGGCGCCACTCAGGCGGCCGCGCGCGCCGGGCGACGGTCTCCCCGTCCGGACCGGTCAGGCGGCGGCGATCGCGGGCGGCTGGGCGGTGGCGCTGGTCCGGCCTCCTGTCTGGGAGGCGGCGTCGCGCAGCACGTAGCCGCGGCCCCAGACCGTGCCGATCAGCTGCTCGCCCGCGGCTTCGGCGAGCTTCTTGCGCAGCTTGCAGACGAACACGTCGATGATCTTGATCTCGGGCTCGTCGATGCCGCCATAGAGGTGGTTCAGGAACGCCTCCTTGCTCAGCACCATGCCGCGACGGAGCACGAGGAGTTCCAGGATCGAGAACTCCTTGCCCGTGAGGTGGACGGGCTTGCCATTCACGGTGACCTCACGCGCGCCGAGGCGGAGCTCGATCGGCCCGACCCGGAGCGTCGGCTCGGCGAACCCCTTGGCGCGGCGCACGATGGCGCGCATGCGGGCGAGCAGCTCCTCGCGGTCGAAGGGCTTGACCAGATAGTCATCGGCCCCGGTCTCGAAGGACCGCATCTTGGTCTGCTGGTCACTGAGACCGGAGAGAACCAATACGGGTGTGGCGTTCTTCATGCGCCGCATTTCGCGGATGACATCGGCCCCCTTCATGTCGGGCAGCATGAAGTCGAGAATGACGATGTCGTACTCGTAGGTGCGCAGGAGTTCGATGGCTTCCTCGCCCGTTGCGGTGTGATCCGCGACGATCTGCGCCGATTTCAGCATGAGGCTAATGGCGCGTGCCGAGAGAGGATCGTCTTCAACCAGAAGTACTCGCATGGCCCCGTCCCTTCCTCCAGGATGGCCGGACCATACTACCTACAGTGGTAGATGCCAAGCGCGTTAAGAGCCGACGCGTGTATTAAAAACGAAACAACGGTCCACGCGTGCCGAGCAGGGCAGAGCTTCCCCGCGCAAATTGGTTGTCATGTCTTTGTGCACATCAGCATGCGTCTGCATGAGAGAAATCACCCCGTAGCATGATGCACCTCCAAGGATATCAACATCTGCGAGCGGCCCGGGAGACGGCCTTGACGCTAACCGGGCAAACGTCAATGTTCCGTCAATGGCGCGATCCGACAAGAATGCAATACAGGATTGCGATTTCTGCATGCTAACTCGACAGCCGTGCCGGAGTGCGAACGTTCTCCCGACGCGGGGTCAGTAGCCGGTCGAGGCGGGGGGCGCGGCCAGCGGCACGACCGAACTCGGGTCGGGCGGCAACGGCGCTCCCGGTGCCGGCCGCTC
This sequence comes from uncultured Elioraea sp., assembly GCA_937995555.1. GTDB lineage: Bacteria > Pseudomonadota > Alphaproteobacteria > Acetobacterales > Acetobacteraceae > Elioraea. The sequence continues at coordinate 2,057 of CALKJX010000258.1, read as the reverse complement.
CGTCGCGACCGGGCGCTGCACCGGCTCGACACCTCTCATCCGGGCAAGCCCGGCTCCCTGCAGGCAGGCGTGGTAGGCCGCCAGGATGGCGCGATCCAGCTCCCGCCGCGCGGCCTCCTGCTGATCGACCGAGGGCCCGGCGCGCCTCGCGATCTCGCGCCGGGTGGGCGTCGCGTTCGCCTCTGTTCGGCAGGCCACCACGCGCGGATCGGTCTCCGCCAGGCCCTCCGGCGCCGGCAGGGGCAGGCCGGGGCTGGCGCAGGCGGCCGCCGCGAGTGACGCGGCAAGGGTCAGCCGCCTCACGGCCCGGCCTCCAGCCAGTCCTCGATCAGCCGGCGCGCGATGCTGTCCACCCGCGGCAGCCTGAACCCGAGCGACTCGAAATCCCGCATCTGGGCCCGCGTGAACCACTGCGCGTCCTTCAGTTCCCCCGGATCGACGGTCAGCGCCGGATCGTCCGCCTCGGCATAGAAGCCCAGCATGATCGAGGAGGGGAACGGCCAGGGCTGCGAGGAATGGTAGCGCACGTCGCGCACCCGCACGCCCACCTCCTCGTACACCTCGCGCGCCACTGCCTCCTCCAGGCTCTCGCCCGGTTCCACGAAGCCCGCAAGCGTCGAGTACATCTTCACCAGCGGGAAACGATGCGAATGGGCGAGCAGCCCGCGCTCCTCGCCGCCCGCGCGGCAGGTCACCAGCATGATCACCGCCGGATCGGTGCGCGGGAAGTGCTGCGCACCGCAGCCGGTGCAGACCATCACGTTGCCGGCGCTGCGCGGTTCGCAGCCCGCGCCGCACACGCCGCAGAACCGATGCCGCGTGCGCCAGTGCATCAGCCCGCGCGCATGTGCGAGCACCGAGGCCTCGGCCGGCGGCAGGAGGCCCGCGACCTGGCGCAGATCGGTGAAGCTGACATCGCCGAATCCGGCGAGCGCCGACAGCGGATCGGCCTCCGCCGAGAGGTCGAGCGCGAACACCGCGCGGTCTCCCCAGAGCCCGAGCAGCGCATGCGGCCGCATCTCGACGCCGAGCGCGACCGCAGCCTCCAGCGTCAGCAGCACCGCCTCGGGCGCGCCCGCCTCGACCCCGCGCATGAGGCTCTTCGCCTGCCAGACCGGGACGAACAGGCTCGTCGGATCGGCGAGCCGTGCTGCCACGAACGCCCGGTCGTCGCGCTTGCTGGAGACGCGGTCGAGCGGGCTTCGCGTATAGGCGTTGGGTGCGCGGGCGAGGATCATGGACTGCGCCGGACCGTGCCATGCGCACAGGGGCGCGTCCATCGGGCCTAGAGGCTGCGGCCGCGCCGCACCGCATCCGGGCCGAACTTCGCCCTCAGCGCCTCCACCGCGCGATCCATCGCCACCCGGCGCGCGGCATCCGGGTCGGCGAGATCGCCGCGATCCGCCTCCTCGCCGGGTGCCAGCGGCTCGGCGCCGATGCCGATCAGGCGGAAGCGGACACCCGTGGCCTCCTTGGCCAGCAGCGTGCGCGCGGCGGCGAACAGCGTGTCGGCGAGCTGGGTCGGCACGGGGAGTTTCACGTGGCGGCTGCGCGAGACGAACCCCGCCGTCTTCATCTTCAGCACCACCCCGCCCGCCGCCAGACCCTTGGCCTTCAGCCGCGCCGCGAGCTTCTCGGCGAGCGGCCAGAGCGCGCGTTCGAGCTCGGCGAGACTCGCGAGGTCGGACGCGAAGGTGGTCTCGGTCGAGAGGCTGCGCGCCTCGCGATCCGGCACCACCGCGCGACGGTCCTCGCCGCGCGCCAGCGCCGCGAGGTCCGGCCCGTGCTCGCCGAGACGGCGCAGCGCCTCCGCCGGCGAGAGTGCCGCGAGCGGACCGAGGGTCGCGAAGCCCTGCGCCGCGAGCCGCGCGGCCGCCTTCGGCCCGATCCCGGGCAGCGCGCCCACCGGCATCGGCGCGAGCACGGAGGCCGCCTCGGCCGCGCCGATCACCGCGAAGCCGCGCGGCTTGTCGCGCTCGGCGGCCATCTTGGCGAGCATCCGGTTGGGCGCGAGCCCGATCGAGACGGTGAGGCGAAGCGCGGCCTCGACCTCGCGG
>CALKJX010000257.1 GCA_937995555.1 uncultured Elioraea sp. | reverse complement strand
TGAAGCTGGCGCCGAGCGCGTACTCGTGCTGCGACACGAGCCCATCGAGGACGGTGACGACATCGTCGAAGCTGCCGTAGCCTGCGATGCCGCGCCGCTCTTCCGGCACGATGAAGCCGAGCGCCTTGTTGGTCATGGCATGCTCGACCGGACCGGCGGCGAAGAACATCCAGCGGTAGAACGTGCCGCGCAGGGGGCTGCCGAGCGGCGGAGCAAGGCCCGCTTCGGGGAAGGCGTCAGCGAGATAGGTGCAGATCGCCGCCACCTCGGTCACCACGGTCTCGCCGTGGCGCAGCGTCGGCACCTTGCCCATCGGGTTCAGCCCCAGATAGGCGGTCGCCTTCATGGCCGTGCCGTATTCCAGGATCTCGGCGCGATAGGGACGCCCGACCTCCTCCAGCATCCAGCGCGCGATACGGCCGCGCGACATCGGATTGGTGTACAGGACAAGATCATCGTTCATCGCCGCCTCACACCGAAGCGCGCGGGTTCTTCAGCAGGACGCCCGGGCGCGCGCCGGTGACGCCCTCGCCCCAACGATACACGGTTTCGCCGTTCACCCAGACCTGTTCGATTCCGGGGCTCGGCCTCATCGGGTCCTCGAAGCTCGCGGCATCGATCACCACCGCCGGGTCGAACAGCACGAGATCGGCATAGGCCCCGGGGCGGATCACGCCGCGATCCTTGAGCCCGAACACCTGCGCGGTGAGCCCGGTCATCTTTCGCACCGCCTCCTCCATCGAGATCAGGCCGAGCTCGCGCGCGTAATGACCGAGCACGCGCGGGAAGGTGCCCCAGAGCCGTGGGTGCGGGAAGGAGTCGTGCGGCAGCCCGTCCGAGCCGATCATCGCGCGCGGATGGGCGATGATGCGGCGCACATCCTCCTCGTTCATCTGGTGGTAGATCGCGCCCGCCGGCAGCAGCTTCTCGGCCGCTTCCTTGCGCGTGCAGCCCCAGGCGGCGGCAACGTCGGCGAGATCCTTGCCCTGCCATTCCGGATGCGGCACCGACCAGGTGACGATCACCCGCACCTCGTCGCGCAGCCGTTCCGGCATCAGCACGGTGCTGCTGGCGTGATACGGATAGACGTCCACCCAGACGCGCTGGCGCGTGGCCGCTTCGTCGAGCTTGCGCAGCGTCTCGACCGAGCGGCCCCAGTTCTGCGGCATCGTGCACTTGTAGTGGCTCATCACCACCGGAACGTTCGCCGCGCGGCCGATCCGCAGCGTCTCCTCGATCGAGTCGAGGATGCCGTCGGCCTCGTCGCGCATGTGCGTGACGTACATCCCGCCCGCCTCGGTGAGCGCCTCGGCGACCGCGATCACCTCCTCGGTGGTCGCGTTGATCGCCGGCGGATACCAGAGCCCGGTGGACAGGCCCCAGGCGCCCTGGGCCAGCGCCTCCTTGAGCCGATCCTTCATCCGTGCCGCTTCGGCGTCGGTCGCGGCGCGGCCGAGTTCGCCGTCGCCCATCTCGCGCGTGCGCAGCGTGGTGTGGCCGACAAAGGCGATCGCGTTCACGGCAGAACCCTGCCGATCGAAGTCCTCGGCGTAAGCCGCGAAACTGTCGTAGCGCCACCAGGACTCGTCGCCGAGCAGGTCGAGCGGCGGGGGCGGACGCCGATCGCGCGTCAGGGGGCTGAGTGAGACGCCGCAATTGCCCGCGACCACGGTGGTCACGCCCTGGCTCAGTTTGCAGTGCAGGCACTGGGGCCCGCACAGCACGGCGCGGTCGTCATGCGTGTGCGCGTCGATGAAGCCGGGGGCGATGGCGCGGCCGGCCGCGTCGATCTCGACATCCGCCGAGGTCGCGCCGAGATCGCCCACCGCGATGATGCGGTCGCCGGTCACGCCGACATCGCCCGTTCGGCGCGGCGCGCCCGTGCCGTCGAAGATCAGCGCGTTGCGCACGATCAGGTCGCAGCGGAAGACGGTGGCCATCGTCAGCGTGCCCCTTGGTGGTCCGGAACGAACAGGTAGTCGCCGTCACCCTGGAAGCCCGCCGCCGCGGCCTCTCCCGGCAGGCGCCGAGCGCGGTAGCCGAGCGGATCGAGCAGCGACCAGATCGCCGCTGGAGTCTCGCCGGCGCGCGCCAGCGAGGACTCGACGACTTCGAGCAGCAGCGCCGGACGGAATCGCGCGAGGGTGACGCGCGCGCCACGCAGCATGTGCGCCTCCCATCCCTCGACGTCGCCCTTGACCAGGTCGAGCCGGTCGAGCCCGAGGCGATGGACGACGGCGTCGAGCGTCTCGACCGGCACCGCATCCGTCCGGTACGGGCGGCCCGGCCCCCGTGCGGCGAGGCTCGCCAGACCGAAGCCCATTCCGCCCGATCGCTTGATCGGCGTGGCGAGCGTCAGCACGCCAGGAGCATCGGAGAGGGCGGCAGGGACGATCTCGACGTGGCGAAGCCGGCGCCACCGGACGACCGCGCGCAGGATCGCGAGCGGGTACGGCGACGGTTCGACGGCGACGACGCGCCCGCGTGGCGCGAGGCGTGCGAACAGCTTGGTGAACTGGCCGGCATGGGCGCCGATGTCCATCACGACGCCATCGGCGGGAACGATCGGGCGCAGCAGCGGCAGCAGCTCGGTGTGGTGCTGCTGCGTGATCGCCTTCAGGACATGGGCGAGGCGATCGAAGTGGCCGCGCACCGTCAAGCGCGTCACCGGAATGACCCTCCGGCCTCGGCGCACCGGGACTTCGGTCGCACGGCAAACATGGCACGATCATGACGCGCCTTGCCGGGACAAGCCAGGGGTGCGGCGTCCCGGAGGTCCAGCGCCCTGGGCAGCGCCCGACCGCGAAGCGGCGGCGACCGCCGCGCCGCTCCCTTCGATCTGTCACCAAAGCTTCGCGGCAACGGCGAGCGTGCGCCGCTACATGCACGCGCAGGGCGCAGCCTGTGCGCCCCATCGAAGGGAGCGATCCATGACCGACCAGACCATCGTCATCCATGACGACGGCGAGGGCGATGAGCCCGTCTGCAACACCTCTGGCAACCCCACCTTCGCCGGCATCATCCAGTCGCGGCTGTCGCGCCGCGGCGCGCTGCTCGGCGGCTTGACGGCGGCACTCGGGGCGATGTTCGTGCAGCCCGGCGCGGCCGCGGCGCGGGCGACCGCGCCGGCGGAGGCGATGCTCGGCTTCGCCGCCGTGCCCGTGTCCGAGAGCGACACGGTGGCCGTGCCGTCCGGCTACACCGCCCGGCCGCTCGCCGCCTGGGGCGAGCCGATCTCCGGATCCATGCCCGCGTTCAGCCCGGCCAACACCGGCGCCGAGCAGGGCCTGCAGATCGGCCAGCACCATGACGGCATGCACTTCTTCCCGATCGAGGGACGCTCGCCCTACGAGGGCTCCTCGACCGACGGCCTGCTGGTGATGAACCACGAGTACATCGAGCCGCGCTTCCTGCATGTGTCGATGCGGGGCGGCACGTTCGATCGCGGCGGCGTGCGCATCGTCGATGGCAAGCGCGATGCCGACGAGGTGCTGAAGGAGATCAACGCCCATGGCGTCTCGGTGGTGCGGATCGCCAGGCAGGCCGACGGCACCTGGGCGATCCGGCCTGATCCGCGCAATCGCCGCATCACCGGGCTCACGCCGATGGAGATCGGCGGTCCTGTGCGCGGCACGCCGTTCGTGCGCACCAAGTACAGCCCTGACGGCACGCGCACCCGCGGCACGCTCAACAACTGCGCGCACGGCGTCACCCCCTGGAACACCTACCTCACCTGCGAGGAGAACTGGGCCGGCTACTTCCGCAACGGCACCCAGGTCGACCAGAAGCCCGACCTGCCGCGCGAGCACGCCCGCTACGGCGTGCGCACCGAGCGGTCGCGCTACGCCTGGGAGCTCGCGGCCGGCGGCGCGGACGAGTTCGTCCGCTTCGATGCGACCACGCGCGCGGACAGCCCGACCCAGGACTACCGCAACGAGCCGAACGCGTTCGGCTGGGTGGTGGAGTTCGATCCCTTCGGCCCGAACAGCGTGCCGGTGAAGCGCACCCATCTCGGCCGCTTCGCCCACGAGGGCGTGGTGTTCGGCCCCGTCGCCGAGGGCAAGCCCCTGGTCGCCTATGCCGGCGACGACGCCATCAACGAGTACATCTACAAATTCGTCTCGGCCAAGCCCTACCACGCTGCGACCGCGAACGGCGCGCTGCTGGACGAAGGCACGCTCTATGTCGCGAAGTTCAACGACGACGGCACCGGCGAGTGGCTGGCGCTGGCGCCGGGGCAGAACGGCCTGACGCCCGCGAACGGCTTCGGCAGCCTCGCCGAGATCCTGGTGAACACGCGCGCCGCCGCCGACCGGGCGGGGGCGACCAAGATGGACCGCCCCGAGTGGGGTGCGGTCGATCCGCGCGACGGGCGCGTCTATTTCACGCTGACCAACAACTCGCGCCGCGAGGAGCGCCAAGTGAACGCCGCCAACCCCCGCGCACGCAACCTGTTCGGCCACATCATCCGCTGGCGCGAGCACGGCGACGACCATGCGGCCACGCGGTTCACCTGGGATCTGTTCGTGATCGCGGGCCCACAGGACAACAGCCGCGACCTGGCCGGCCGGCCGCTCACCGCCGACAGCATCTTCGCCTGCCCCGACGGGCTCTGGTTCGACGCGGCGGGCCGTCTCTGGATCCAGACCGACATCGGCGAGGCCAGCATGAACCGCGGCCCGCTGGCGCCGTTCGGCAACAACCAGATGCTGGCCGCCGACCCGACGACCGGTGCGATCCGGCGCTTCCTGACCGGCCCGCGCGGGCAGGAGATCACCGGGGTGATCACGACGCCGGATCGCCGGACGATGTTCATCAACGTCCAGCATCCGGGCGCGAACACCTCGGCGGAGGATTTCGCGGCCGGCCGGTTGACCAGCCATTGGCCGGACGGCGAGGGCTATCCGCGTTCGGCGACTGTCGTGATCACCAAGGACGACGGCGGCCTGATCGGCACCTGACAGACGCCGATCGTCTGACGACAGGGGCTCCGCGGCGACGCGGGGCCCCATCTCGTTTCATCCGCCGATCGCCCCGCCGGCCGCGCGCAGGATCGCGACCACGGTGGTGCGCGGCGGCACGGCGGGCTCGAACGCCGGCCAGCGCGTGGCCGGGCGGGTGAAGTCGGCGTCCTCCTCGGCCCCCGGCGTGCGCACAGCGGCGAACAGCGTCTCGCCGTCCGGCGCCAGCCGCACGCCGCCGATCCGTGCCGACCGCGGCGCCGCGTAGAGCAGGTTCAACACGCCCCGCTGTGCGCCGGGCGCGGTGCCGCAGACGTAGATCCCATCGGCAATGCCTGTCATGCGCTGGAGCGCGCCCTGCGCGGTGCCGATCAGGAGCCGCCCGCGCGGATCGACCTCCAGCACCGCGGGCGCCGCCAGCCACACCCGCGTGCCCGCGCCGTAGCGCGCGGTCGCACCCGGCTGACGCGGATCGCCGCCCAGGATCAGCACCGCCCCCGACGCGGTCTCCGCCGCGTGGTCGCCGTTCGCCGGCGTGATCTCCACCACATGGCCGAACGAGTTCACCGCGCGCGGGTTCAGCGCGTCGGTGCGCGCGCCGCGCTGCGGGTTGCCGCGGCAGGCGAGGAACAAGCGCCCGTCGGGATGCACCGCGAGCCCGGCCGGAGCGTCGAACGGCGTCGCCCCGGCAGCCTCGGCGGCCGCGCGGGTGTCGATCAGCGCCTCGGGCGTTGCCGGCAGCGGGCGCCAGCGGAGCGTGGCGTTCTCGACGCGCGCGACCGCGAGCTGGCCTTCGTCCAGCAGCGTCGTGTTGGCCTCCGCGCCCTCGCCGTCGGGCGCGCGCGGCGACGAAGCGGTAGAGGAAGCCGTCGCGGCGCGCCTCGCTCAGATACACGACCGGCCTGCCGTCGGCCGTCCGCGCCACCGCGACGTCGTCCTTGGCGAAGCGGCCGAGCGCGGTGTGCTTCACCGGCACCGCGGTCGGGTCCATCGGGTTGACCTCGACCAGCCAGCCGAACCGGTTCGCCTCGTTCGCCGCGCCGCCGCGCCAGGCGGCAAGCTCGGCCGTGGCATCGCCCTCGGCGAGCAGCAGCGTGCCCCATGGCGTCGCGCAGCCGCCCTCGGCGCGCAGCACGCCGCGCGCCGCCATGCCGGCGGGATCGTCGGCCGTCCGCAGCCGCGGATGGCCGGCGGCGGGGCCAGCGAAGCGGCAGAGCGTGGTTGCGGTGAGGCGGCGCGCCTGGAACCCGCCGTCCACCACCACCCAGCGGCCCCCGGCCCACATCAGGTTGATCAGCGAGGCGCCGACCATGCCCTGCTCGACCGCCGGCATCGGCCGCAGCGACGGGAAGGCCATCGCCGGATCGACCCGCGCATGCGTCGCGGCCAGGATCAGCCGCGGCACGTTGTCGGCCGCCGGCGGCGGGCGGAGGATCGCGACCACACGCGCGTCCCAGCCGAACTGCGCGGCGCCCGCCTCGGGTGTCGGCACGTTCGGGTTCCAGGCCGGCGCGTCGAATGCGACGCGATCGCCCCAGCGGATCAGCACGTCGCGGCGATAGCCGCGCGCGATCCGGTCATCCAGAATCACGGGCTGGCTGACGTCGGCGACATCGGAGACGATAGACTGGGCGACGGCCGGGGCCGCGACCGCCGCGGCGCCCGAGGCGAGCAGGGTCCGGCGGGTGAGCATCACGCCGCCTCGATCGGGGGCGGGGCGTGAACGCGCACAGGGGGCACGGGTTCCGTCCAGCGCTCGATCTGCACGAGACAGGACTGCGCCACCGGCCCCTGGCCAAGCCGGGAGGTGCCCTCGTCGCGCGTCAGCACGTTCGGATTGCCGTGCACGCAGAGCGCACCGGGCGCGCCGGGCTCGAGCGGGTCGAGCCAAGCGCCGGTCGCCATCGCCACCACCCCGGGCAGGATGCCCTCGGTCACCACCGCGCCGCCAAGGCAGGCGCCGCGGTCGTTGAAGACGCGCACCACGTCGCCGGTCGCGATGCCGCGCGCGGCGGCATCCGCGGGGCCGATCAGGACCGGTTCGCGGCCCGCCACCTTGGAGGCGAGGCTGACCCGGCCCTGGTCGAGCTGGCCGTGCAGTCGGGTGGCCGGCTGGAAGGAGAGCAGGTGCAGCGGGAAGCGCGCGGCCGCGGGCGCGCCGAGCCACTCCTTCGGCGCACGCCAGACCGGATGGCCGGGGCAGTCGTCGTAGCCGAAGCCGGCGATCGTCTCGCTGTAGAGCTCGACCTTGCCCGAGGGCGTGTTCAGCGGCTCGGCGTAGGGATCGGCGCGGAACCCCTCGAACAGCACGAAGGGACGCTCGGGCGGGGTGAATTCGAGGAAGCCCGCCTCCCAGAATCCGTCGAAATCCGGCGTCTCCAGCCCCGCCGCCGTCCAGCCGGCGCGCGCGGTATCGTAGAGATGGCGCAACCACGCGGCCTCGTCCCGCTGTTCGGTGAAGCGCTCGCGCACGCCGAGCGCATCACAGATGTCCGCGAAGATCGCGACGTCGTTGCGCGCCTGACCCTGCGGCCCGATCGCCTGCTTCATCGCCAGCACGAAGCGGTCGCGCGAGGAGGCGGCGATGTCGTTGCGTTCCAGCGTCGTGGTCGCCGGCAGCACGATGTCGGCATGGCGCGCGAGCGTGGTCCACCACGGCTCATGCACGACGATGGTCTCGGCGCGCGCCCAGGCGCGCAGGAAGCGGTTGAGGTCCTGATGGTGGTGGAAAGGATTGCCGCCCGCCCAGTAGATCAGGCGCGTGTCGGGATAGACGATGCGCTTGCCGTTGTACTCGCACACCTCACCCGGCTTCTCCAGCATGTCGGTGACGCGCGCGACCGGGATGAACAGCCCGGTCGGGTTGCGCCCGGCCGAGAGCGCCGGCACGGGCAGATCGTGGCGCGGATTGCCCACCCCGTTGATCGAGCCGTAGCCGAAGGTGAAGCCGGTACCCGGCCTGCCGATGCCGCCGGTGATCGCGGCGAGCGCCACCGTCATCCAGTAGGGCTGCTCGCCGAAGTCCTGGCGCTGGATCGACCAGGCCGAGGTGATCATGGTGGGCTGGGTCGCGATCGCGCGTGCGAGCTCCACGATCGTCGCGGCCGGGATGCCGGTGATCGTCGCGGCCCACTCGGGCGTCTTCGGCTGGCCGTCGGACTCGCCCTGGATGTAGGCACGCAAGGCGGACCAGCCGGTGCAGTGGGTGGCGAGGAAATCCTTGTCCTCGCGCCCCTCGGCCACGATCGCCTGCGCCAGCGCCAGCATCAGCGCCGTGTCGGTGCCGGGGCGGATCGGCAGCCACTCGGCGCGCAGGAAATCGGGCGCGTCCTGGCGCAGCGGCGAGACGTTGACGATGCGCAGCCCCGAGGCACCGGCCTCGCGCAGCCAGCGCCGGTACTGGCCCTCGCCCGCACCGCCCGAGCACACCTCGCCGTTCTTCAGCGGCAGTCCGCCGAAGCAGAGCAGCACGCGCGCATGGGCGATGATCGAGGGCCAGTCTGTGGCCGGGCCGGTGATGCAGTCGTTGGTGCCGACGATGTGCGGCATGAGCGTCATGCCGGCGGCGTAGGAGTAGTTGGTGAGCTGGCCGGTGAACCCGCCGAGCGTGTTCAGGCAGCGATGCAGCTGGGTGCGCGCGTGATGGAACCGCCCGGCCGAGGACCAGCCATAAGAGCCCCCGAAGATCGCGGTGTTGCCATGCGCTTGGCGCACCCGATCGAGCTCGCCGGCGACGAGGCGGATCGCGGTGTCCCAATCGACCGGCACGAACGCCTCGCCGCCGCGCAAGGTGCCGGCGCGTTCGCCCTTGAGCCATCCCTTGCGCACATAGGGACGATCGATCCGCGAGCGCGCATGGACGATGTCGGGCACGCTCTCGATCAGCGAGCCCGGGAAGCGGTCGCGCGCGAAGGGGCGGACGGCGGTGACACGCCCGTCCTCGACCAGCGCGTCGAAGGCGCCCCAGTGGCTGGCGTGGGGGACGGCAACGGTCATGGGCTGGGCCCTCCTCAGGCCGGAGAGGTTCACCATGCGCCCTCGGCCGAGACAAGTCCCTTGCCGGGGTTCCGCACGGTCAGTTGCCGGCCTAGAGTGGCGAGGTCCAGAGGAGAGCCGCATGACCCCGCCCTATGCCGCCAACAGCGCCGCCGCCCGAGACGTCGCCAACGTCCTGCACCCCTACACGGACCTGAAGTCGCATCTCGACACGGGGCCGCTGGTGATCGCGCGCGGCAAGGGCGTGCGCGTCTGGGACGATACCGGCAAGGAATACATCGAGGCGATGGCCGGGCTGTGGTGTGCGGCGCTCGGCTTCGACAACGAGCGACTGGTGCAGGCGGCGGTCAAGCAGATGCGCGAGCTGCCCTACTACCACGGCTTCACCGGCCGGTCGCATACGCCGATGATCGACCTCGCCGAGATGCTGATCCAGCGCGCGCCGGTGCCGATGAGCAAGGTGTTCTTCGCGAACTCAGGCTCCGAGGCGAACGATTCGGCGATCAAGATGGTGTGGTACGCCAACAACGCCTGGGGCCGGCCGCGGAAGAAGAAGATCATCGGCCGCGTGCGCGGCTATCACGGCATCACCATCGCCTCCGGCTCGGCCACCGGCCAGGCGGCCAACCACAAGGCGTTCGACCTGCCGCTGCCGGGCTTCATCCACACGCTCTGCCCGACCTACTACCACGAAGGCAAGGAGGGCGAGACCGAGGAGCAGTTCTCGATGCGCTGCGCCGAGGAGCTCGAGAAGCTGATCCTCGCCGAAGGCCCCGACACGGTGGCGGCGATGTTCTGCGAGCCGATCATGGGCGCGGGCGGCGTGGTCGTGCCGCCGCGCGGCTACTTCCAGGCGATCCAGCCCGTGCTGAAGAAGTACGACATCCTGCTGGTCGCCGACGAGGTGATCTGCGGCTTCGGCCGCACCGGCAACTACTGGGGCACCCAGACCTACGGCATGGAGCCCGACATCCTGGTCTGCGCCAAGGCGCTCTCGAACTCCTTCCTGCCGATCTCGGCGGTGATGGTGAACCAGCGCGTGTTCGAGGGGCTCGCGGCCAAGAGCCACGAGATCGGCACGTTCGGCCACGGCTTCACCTATTCCGGCCACCCGGTGCCGGCGGCGGTCGCCATCGAGACGCTGAAGATCTACGACGAGATCGACATCGTCGGCCATGTGCGCGAGGTCGGCGCGCATTTCCAGAGCGAGCTCCGCCGCCGCTTCCAGGACCATCCGCTGGTCGGCGAGGTGCGCGGCATCGGCCTGATCGGCGCGGTCGAGCTGGTCGAGGACAAGGCGGCGCGCCGGAACTTCCCGCCCGCGCGCAAGGTGGGCGCGAAATTCGTCAAGCTCGCTGAACAGCAGGGTCTGATCAGCCGCGCAATGGTGCTGGACAGCATCGGCTTCTCGCCGCCGCTGGTGATCACCAGGCCCGAGATCGACGAGCTGCTCGACCGGTTCAGCCGTGCGCTCGACGAGCTCGCCGTGCAGCTCCGTCGCGAGGCGATCGCGCCGGTGGCGTGAGGCGCCGGCTCCGGCCGGATCGTTCCGGGTTCGACCGGTTAGGCGTCAATTAACAAGCGCCCGTCATGGTCCCCGCCATCAAGCAAGGCGGAGTGGATGATGACGGTGCTGAGGAACCTGCCGATCGCCGGGAAACTCGCCCTGTCGGCGGGTGTGACGCTGCTGTTGATGGCGGCGCTGGTGGTGGGCGTGATGCGCGGCCTCGACGTGATCGAGCGCGCAGGCCATGCCCATGCCGAAGCCGTGGCGCGCGAGTCGCAGGCTCGGGGCGCGATAGCGTCGCTCCGCTCGGCTCCGACCTTCAGCCGTGACATCCAGGTGGCGCAGTCCGTGCCGGCGATCGACACGGCGGAGCGGGGCGCCGTTGCGGCGGCCGAGGAGGCCATCACCGCGCTTGGCCGCATCGGCGCCGACGAATCCGACTCCGCGCGGCGTGCCCTGGTCACCGAGACCACCACCGCGGTCGAGCGTTACATCGCCGCCGTGCGCGACCTCGCGGCGATGCGCCGCGAGCAGATCACGCTGCGCGACGAGCGGTTCATCCCCGGCGGCGAGACCTTCGCCGCCCGGCAGGAAGGGGCGATCGCCGGGGCCGAGCTCGACGGGCTCGATCCGGTGACCGAGGGCGAGCTGAAGAACCGCCTGGCGGGCGTCGGCAACGCGGTCGCCGACCTGCGCATCGCCACCACGCAGTATCTCGCCACCGGCGAGGACGTCCAGGCGGTGATCCTGCGCCGCGCCGGGCTGACGGCGCGTGCGGCGATGGATGGCGCGTTGCAGATCCGCGTCTCGAACGGCCTCGCCGGCGAACTGCGCATCCTCGACGACGCCCTGCGGCATCTGTCGGAGACGGCTCAGGCGCTTGCCGCGATCTCCAGGCGCATGCTCACGCACGACCGTGAGCGGACCGAGCCTGCGCGGGTGGCGGCCGAGGCCGCGCTGGCCCGCCTTGTGGCGGCGTATGGTGACCAGCAGGAGGCGATGGACGCGGCCGCCGAGGCGGCGATCGCCGATGTGCACCGGGTGCTGGTGTGGCTGGCCGCGGCGATCGCCGTGCTGATGGTGCTGGGCGCCGTCCTGACCTCGCGCGCCGTCGCGCGGCCGATCCGCGGCATGACGGAGGCGCTGGCGCGCATCGCCACCGGCGATACCCGCTTCGCGGTCGGATTCCAGGGCCGCACGGACGAGATCGGCCGCATGGCCGAGGCGACCGAGCGGTTGAAGACCGAGGTCGAGCGCGCCTTCGCGCAGGGGCAGATGCTGGAGCAGATGCCGACCGCGGTGATGGTCGCCGATCCGCGCCAGGATTTCCGCATCAGCTACGTGAACGCCGAGTCGCGCCGGCTCATCGGCGGGCTCGAGGAGGTGTTGAAGGTCAAGGCCGATGCGCTGGTCGGGCAGAACATCGACGTGTTGCATCGCGACCCGGCGCGGATGCGCGCCATCATCTCCGATCCGGCGAAGCTGCCACATGCCGCACGCATCAAGCTCGGGCCGGAGACGATCGCGCTGCGTGTGAGCGCGCTCACCGACCAGCATGGCGGCTACGTCGGCGCAATGCTGACCTGGACCGCCATCACCGCCCAGGCCCGCATGGCCGACGATTTCGAGGCTTCAGTGGGCAAGGTGGCGCGCTCGGTGGCGGCGGCGGCGGAGACCATGAAGGGCACCGCCGAGTCGCTCTCCGAGGTCGCCTCCGACACCGGCAAGCGGGCGATCGCGGTGGCGGCGGCGACCGAGCAGGCGAGCACAAACGTGCAGACGGTGGCCGCCTCGGCCGAAGAGCTCGCGGCCTCGGTGCAGGAGATCAGCCGCCAGGTCGCGGAGAGCACGGCGATCGCCTCGCGTGCCGCGGCCGAGGCCGAGGCGACCGACGGCACGGTGAAGGGACTGGCCGAGGCGGCGGCGAAGATCGGCGACGTGGTGCGCCTGATCAGCGACATCGCCGGGCAGACCAACCTGCTCGCGCTCAACGCCACGATCGAGGCGGCGCGTGCGGGCGAGGCGGGCAAGGGCTTCGCGGTCGTCGCCTCCGAGGTGAAGAACCTCGCGACCCAGACCGCCAAGGCGACCGAGGAGATCGGCGCGCAGATCAGCGCGATGCAGGGCGCGACGGACGCGGCCGTCCGCGCCATCCGTTCTATCGGCGAGACGATCGGCCGGATGAACGCGATCGCCGCCTCGATCGCGGCAGCGGTCGAGCAGCAGGGGGCGGCGACGCAGGAGATCGCGCGGTCGGTGCAGCAGGCGGCCGTCGGCACCTCGGAGGTGTCGGCGACGATCGGCGGCGTGACGCAGGCCGTCGACATGGCCGGCGGCCAGGCAGCCCAGGTGCTTGACGCGGCCAATGCACTCTCCGGCGAGGCGGCGACCTTGCAGCGCGAGGTGGCGCGCTTCCTGACGGCCATCCGGGCAGCGTAGCGGCCCTCGGAGGAAGAGGTGTGGGGGGAGGAAGCGTTCTCCCCTCACCCTTCACCGAACGATCACATTCTTGAACTGCCAGGGATCGGTCGCATCGATGTCCTCCGGGAACAGACCCGGCCGACCCTTCAGCGGCGTCCAGTCTGTATAAGCACCGATCACCGGCCCCAGATACGGCATCTGCACCTCCAGCACGCGGCGCCAGCCGATCTCGTCGGCATCCACCACGCCGGCGCGGGGATTCTCGATCGCCCAGACCATGCCGCCCAGCACGGCCGAGGTGACCTGCAAGGCGGTCGCGTTCTGATAGGGCGCAAGTCGCCGCGTCTCGCCGATGCTGAGCTGGCTGCCGAACCAGTAGGCGTTCTTCGCGTGCCCGTAGAGCAGCACGCCGAGCTCGTCGATGCCCTCGACGATCTCGTCGTTCATCAGCCTGAGCTTCGGCTGGCGCTCGAAGGCGCGGCCCTGGAACTCGTGCAGGCTCAGCACCGTGTCGTCGGACGGATGATAGGCGTAGTGGCAGGTCGGCCGATACGCGACCGAGCCGTCCTCGCCGCGCAGGGTCAGATAGTCGGCGATCGAGATCGACTCGTTGTGTGTGATCAGCCAGCCGATCTGCGGCCCCGGGGTCGGCGCCCAGGAGCGCACGCGCGTCGCGCAGCCTGGCCGGTTAAGATAGATCGCCGCGTCGCAGCCATAGGGGTGGCGCGCCCCGTCGGGGGGCATGGCCTTCTCATGCGTGCCCCAGCCGAGCTCGGCGGGCTGCATGCCCTCGCCGAGGAAGCCCTCGATCGACCAGGTGTTGACGAACTCGCCCAATCGCTTCGGGATGCTGGCACGCTGGGTGTCACGCTCGGCGATGTGGATGCCCTTGACGCCGAGATCGCGCGCAAGCCGCGCCCAGCCCTGCTGGTCCTTCGGCTCCCCGGCCGCACGGCCGAGATCGTCGGCAAGGTTCAGCAGCGCCTGCTTGACGAAGTGGCTCACCATGCCGGGGTTGGCACCATGCGCGATCAGCGCGGTCGGGTCCGGCGCGCCGGGGCGGCGCAACGCACGCGCGGACTCGCGCAGCCCGTAGTTCGAGCGCTCCGTCACCGACAGCGACGGGTCGGTGTAGCCGCCCGGCCAGGGCTCGACGCAGGTGTCGAGATAGAGCGCGCCCCACTCCCGGCAGAGCTGGATCAGCGCGACCGAGGCGACCTCGACCGCGAGATTGACGCAGAACCCGCCGCCCGCGAGGAGGGGGGCGAGCTCCTGGCGCAGGTTCTCGCGCGTCAACGCGAGCCTGCGGAAACGGATGCCGTTCTCCTCGGCGATCGGCCGGCCCGACTCGTCGGGGTCGATGATCACCATCCGATCGCGCGGCGCATCGATATGGCGCAGGATCAAGGGCAGCGTGCCCCGGCCGATCGATCCGAAGCCGATCATCACGATCGGCCCGGAGAAGCTTGTGTGGATGGGCCACTCGGCCATGAGGCGTCCTCCATCAGTCGGGCTTCCGGGCAGGCCCGGCCAGAACGAAGCGCGCGGGTTTAGGGGATCTGCGCCGCGGGAGGGTCGCGACCTCGGCAGGTCAGGCCAGCACGATCGGCAGGATGCGGCTCATGCCGCTTCGTCGCCGGCGCGGCCGCTGCGCCCTGGCTTGCGGGTGGGCAGGCGCATAAAGTCAGGCATGTCAGCCCCGAAGCCGAGCACCTCGCCCTCCGGCTCCGGCCGCTCGCGCTCGCGCCGGCGGCCCCGCTCGGCGGCGCGCGGCTCGCTGCGCGGCGGCTCGGCCTTGGTCGCGGGCTGGCGCGTCGCCTCCGCCTGCGGCTTGGCCGCGCGCTTCGGCTTCTCCACCGGTGCCGACCGGGCCCGGCCACGGCCGCGACCGCGACGCTCGCGCGGCTCGAGCACATCCATGCTGACGGGATCCAGGCCCTCGATCTGGATGCGCGGGATCGGCTTGCCGATCAGCTTCTCGATCGCGGCGAGCGCCTCGTCCTCCTCGACGGTCGCGAGGGTGAAGGCGCGGCCCGACAGCCCCGCCCGGCC
>CALKJX010000256.1 GCA_937995555.1 uncultured Elioraea sp. | reverse complement strand
GCGTTTCCTGGCGCCCTCGCGGTGCCGATGCGCGAGATCCCGGCGCGGGTGGCAGAACTTCCGCGTGACGTGCCCCTGGTCGTGCTGTGCCATCATGGCAGCCGCAGTCTGCGCGTGACATACTGGCTGCGCGCGCAGGGGATGGCACAGGCCGTCAACCTGCGCGGCGGGATCGACGCGTGGTCGTCGCAGATCGACGCCACGATCCCGGCGTATTGACGTCCCTCGGGACGGTCCTGCACGGATCGTTCATCTGTCCATGCCAGAGGGGAGTGCGGTGCTGACGATGCGCGAGCGGAGAAGGACCCGGATCGTGGCAGGGGCTGTGCGCGGGGTCGGACGGGCAGGGGGCTGGCTCGCGGGCGCGGTCGTGCTCGCCGCGCTGTCCGGCGCGCCGGTCGCCGCGCAGCCCTTGCAGGAGGCGCTGGCGGCCGCCTACGCCAACAATCCCACGCTGCAGGCCGCGCGCGCCCGGCTGCGCGCGACCGACGAGAACGTGCCGCAGGCGCTTTCGGGCTGGCGGCCGACGGTCACGCTCCAGGGCCGCGCCGGCTATGCCGACGGCACCACCACGAACACCCGCATCGGAACGCGCCTGGATACCGAGCGCAACCTGCTCTCCGGCAGCGCCACCGTGGTCCAGCCGCTCTATCGCGGCGGCCGCACCGTGGCGCAGACCCGCCGCGCCGAGAGCCAGGTGATGGCCGAGCGCGCCAACCTGATCGCCACCGAACAGCAGGTGCTGCTGGACGCGATCACCGCCTATGTGAACGTGATCCAGAACCAGGAGGTGCTGCGGCTGGCCGAGAACAACGTGCGCGTGCTGACGCGCCAGCTCCAGGCGGCGCGCGACCGGTTCCGGGTCGGCGAGATCACCCGTACCGACGTCGCGCAGGCCGAGGCGCGGCTGGAGCGCGCCCGCTCCGAGCGCGCCAATGCCGAAGGCCAGTTGCAGAACAGCCGCGCGGCCTATGCGCGCGTGATCGGCGAGCCGCCGCAGGCGCTGGTGCCGCCGCCGCCGATCCGCCCCGTGGCCGGCAGCGCCGACGAGGCCGCGCGTCTGGCCGAGGCGAACAGCCCCGGCGTGCTGCGCGCGATGTTCGACGAGCAGGCCGCGATCGCGAATGTGGACGTCGTGTTCGGCGAGTTGCTGCCGAGCGTGAACCTGGAGGCGAGCACGTTCCGCAACGACAACAGTGCCCAGCCCGGCACGCGCGCGACCGGCAGCCAGATCGTCGCCGCGCTGTCGGTGCCGATCTACCAGGGCGGGCAGGAGCATGCCCGGGTGCGCCAGGCCAAGCAGCAGGCGCAGCAGGCGCGCGAGGTGCTGGCCGACGCGCAGCGTCTCGCGGTCGAGAACGCGCGCCGGGCCTGGGAGACGCTGACCGCGAGCCGGGCCCAGATCACCGCGCTGCGGGCGCAGGTGCGCGCCAACGAGATCGCGCTCGACGGGGTGCAGCGCGAGGCGCTGGTCGGCAGCCGCACCACCCTCGACGTGCTGAACGCGGAGCAGGAGCTGCTCGATGCGCGCGTCGCGCTGGTGCGCGCCACGCGCGACGTGGTGATCGCCTCCTACGCGCTGGCCGCGACGGCGGGGCGGCTCACCGCGCGCGACCTGAACCTGCCGGTGGCGATCTACGATCCGATCGATCACTACGGCTCGGTGCGCAACCGCCTGTTCGGGACCGACATCCCGGCACCGCGCTGAGCCGAGGAGGACCCCCCATGGCCGACCCCCCCAAGTCCGCACCGGGTGCCCCAGACCCGTCGATGGAGGACATCCTCGCCTCTATCCGGCGCATCCTCGACGACGAGACGCCCGCCGCCGCAGCACCCGAGAGTGCGGGGGAGGAAGTGCTCGACCTCACCGAGACCATGCTTGCGCCCGACGACCAGCCGCCGGCGAAGGCGCCGCCCCCGCCCGAGCCGCCGCCGGTCGGGGCCGCCCCGCCGCCACCGCCAGCGGTGCCGGAGCCGCCGCCCGCCCCGGCCGTCGCGGAGTCCGCGCTGATCGGCGCCGCCGCCGCCGGTGCCGCCAGTGCCTCGCTCGCCGCGCTGCGCGCCGCCACGGGGGCCGCCGCCGCCATCCCGCCCAGGCCCGAGACGCTGGTGGGCTACGCCAATCTCACGCTGGAGCAGATGGTGCGCGAGGAGATCCGTCCGCTCCTGAAGGCGTGGCTGGACGAGAACCTGCCGCCGCTGGTCGAGCGGCTGGTGAAGGCCGAGCTCGACCGCATCGCGCGCGGCTGACGCGGTTGGAACGGCCGCGCGGGGCTGGGTTTCGCCCCGCCGGCTTGACGCGCGGGCACGTCGCGCGGCCCAATCCCGGCCCTTCGCAGGAGACGCCGTGGACACCGCCCCGCCCGCCATGCTCGACAAGACCTTCCCGCATTCCGAGGTGGAACACCGCCATTACGGGCGGTGGGAGCGGTCGGGCCTGTTCTCGGCCCGGCCCGAGAGCAGCGCGCGGCCCTATTGCATCGTCATCCCGCCGCCGAACGTCACCGGCTCGCTGCACATGGGCCACGCGCTCAACAACACATTGCAGGATGTGCTGATCCGCTGGCGGCGGATGTCGGGCGACGATGCGCTGTGGATGCCGGGCACCGACCATGCCGGCATCGCCACCCAGATGGTGGTGGAGCGCATGCTCGCCGAGCAGGGGATCAGGCGGCAGGACCTGGGCCGCGAGGCGTTCATCCGCCGCGTCTGGGCGTGGAAGGAGCAGTCGGGCGGCACGATCACGGCGCAGCTCCGCCGTCTTGGTGCCTCGCTCGACTGGCCGCGCGAGCGCTTCACCATGGACGAGGGGCTCAGCCGCGCGGTGACGGAGGTGTTCGTCAGCCTCTACCGCCAGGGGCTCATCTGGCGCGCCAAGCGGCTGGTGAACTGGGATCCGAAGTTCCACTCGGCGATCTCCGACCTCGAGGTCGAGAACCGCGAGGTGAAGGGGCATCTCTGGCATATCCGCTACCCGATCGAGGGCGAGGAGGGGCGGTTCATCGTCGTCGCCACCACGCGGCCCGAGACCATGCTGGGCGATACGGGGGTCGCCGTGCATCCCGAGGACGCGCGGTTCCGCGACCTCGTGGGCAGGCATGCGCTGCTGCCGCTGGTCGGGCGGCGCCTGCCGATCGTCGCCGACGCGTTCTCGGATCCGTCCAAGGGCTCGGGTGCGGTGAAGATCACGCCGGCGCACGACTTCAACGATTTCGAGGTCGGCCGGCGGCACGATCTCGCGGTGATCAACATCTTCGACCGCGACGCGAGGCTCCTCGACGATCCCGCCGTTCCTGTGGCGTATCGCGGCCTCGACCGGTTCGAGGCGCGCAAGCGCATCGTCGCCGATCTCGAAGCCCAGGGGTTGATCGAGAGGATCGAGCCGCACACCCACACGGTTCCGCATGGCGACCGGTCGGGCGCGGTGATCGAGCCCTACCTGACCGACCAGTGGTTCGCCGACGCGAAGACGCTGGCCGCCCCGGCGATCGCGGCGGTCGAGTCCGGGCGCACGCAGTTCGTGCCGCGGCAGTGGGAGAACACCTTCTTCGCCTGGATGCGCGACATCCAGCCCTGGTGCATCTCGCGCCAGCTCTGGTGGGGCCACCAGATCCCGGCCTGGTACGCGCCGGACGGCGAGATCTTCGTCGCCCGCGAGGAGGCCGAGGCGAAGCGTCTCGCCGCGGAGAAATACGGTCACGAGGTCGAGCTCGTGCGCGATCCGGACGTGCTCGACACCTGGTTCTCCTCCGCGCTCTGGCCGTTCTCGACGCTCGGTTGGCCGGAGAGGACGCCCGAGCTCGCCAAGTACTATCCGGGCGAGGTGCTGGTCACCGGCTTCGACATCATCTTCTTCTGGGTCGCACGGATGATGATGATGGGGCTGCACTTCATGAACGACGTGCCGTTCCGCACCGTCTATGTGCACGCGCTGGTGCGCGACGAGCGCGGCCAGAAGATGTCGAAGTCGAAAGGGAACGTGATCGATCCGCTCGACCTGATCGAGCGCTACGGGGCCGACGCGCTGCGCTTCACGCTCGCGGCCATGGCGGCGCAGGGCCGCGACGTGAAGCTTTCCGCGAGCCGGGTGGAGGGCTACCGCAATTTCGGCACCAAGCTCTGGAACGCCGCGCGGTTCTGCCAGATGAACGGCTGCGCCCCCGTGCCGGGCTGGGACCCTGCATCGGCGCGCACGACGCTGAACCGCTGGATCATCGGCCGTCTCGCCGAGGCCGCGCGCGCCGCCACCGAGGCGCTGGAGCAGTTCCGCTTCGACGCCTACGCGAACGGGCTCTACCACTTCGTCTGGGGGACGTTCTGCGACTGGTATCTGGAGCTCGCCAAGCCTTCGCTCACCGCACCGGACGCCGCCGTGCAGGCGGAGACGCGCGCGACCGCGGGCTTCGTGCTCGACGCGACCCTCGCGCTGCTGCATCCGGTGATGCCCTTCGTCACCGAGGAGATCTGGCACGCGATGGCCGATCGCGGCCCCGGCCCCTGCGAGGGACGGCG
>CALKJX010000255.1 GCA_937995555.1 uncultured Elioraea sp. | reverse complement strand
GAGCTGAACCACGCCATCCGCGCCTGCCTCGCCGCTCACAACGCAGACCCCAAGCCCTTCCGCTGGACCGCGCCCGCCGACACCATCATCGGCAAGCACCCGCGCAGGAAACCTCGCCCGGAATCACTCCACTAGGGGCAGCCAGAGCACGTCCTCGATCGTCCGCGCGCCCGATTCCAGCATTGCCAGCCGGTCAAACCCGAGCGCGATCCCGGCGCAAGGCGGCAGGCCGAACTCCAAGGCAACGAGGAAGTCCTCGTCCGGCACGCGATCCTCGCCGGTCGCCGCGAGACGCTCCGCGCGCCAGGCTGCGAAACGCGCGCGCTGTTCGGCTGCATCCGTCAGCTCCTCGTAGGCATTCGCAAGCTCCACCCCCGCCGCGAACAGCTCGAAGCGGAGCGCGACGCGCGAGTCCGAGGGATCGCGCCGCGACAGCGCTGCCTCCGACGCCGGCCAATGTGTGAGAAACGCCGGCGCCTCCCGTCCGATCGCCGGCTCCACCCGCTGCAGCAGCAGGCGGAAGAAGATGTCCTGCCACGTCTCGCCCGCACGCAGCGCAACCCCCGAAGCTGCCGCCAGCGCCGCCGCATTCCCGGCAGTCGCGAGGACATCCACGCCGACGAACCGCGCGAACGCCTCGGCCACCGTGACCCGCGTGAAGGGCCGGTCGGTCGGCACCACCGTGTCCCCGCGCCGGAGCCCATCCGGGCAGACGGTACGGATCAGCGCCTCGGTCTCGTCCATCAGCCCGCCGAGATCGAGACCCGGCCGGTACCATTCCAGCATGGTGAACTCGGGATGATGCTCCGGCCCGGCCTCGCCGTTGCGGAACACGCGCGCGAACTGGAAGATCGGCCCGGCGCCGCCCGCCAGCAGCTTCTTCATCGCCAACTCGGGACTGAACTGGAGGAACAGCGCGCGCGCCTCTCCGCCCAGCTTGGCCGTATAGCGGGTCGCGAAGGGATCGAGGTTCGGCTCCATCCCCGGACAGGGCTGCAGGACCGGCGTCTCGACCTCGGTGTAGCCGCGCGCGGCGAGGAACGCCGCAACCTCGGCACGCAGCCGGGCACGCCGACGCAGGAACGGCAGGCGCGCGGCAAGACGCTCGGGGTGCCAGGCGGGCGACATGCTTGCAGTCCCTCGGGGGCGCGGGTGTGTCAACGCAACCTTAACCACAACATTGCATGTCTGAGGCCCCATCGATCAGGGAGGGCCCATGCTCACCCGTCGCTTCAGTCGTGTCCTTCTCGGTGTGGGCCTGCTCGGCGCCGCCGGCTACGCCTTTGCGCCCCATCTTTCGAACCGGATCTCCACCGCGGCCGTCGTGAACAGCGAGGTAATCCGCATCGTCGCGCCGATCGACGGCGTGGCGGACCAGCAGCTTCCCGGCCCCGGCGTCGCGCTCGCCGTCGGCAGCGTGCGGCCAGTGGTGCGCCGCCTTGTGGCGGAGGATCGCGAACGGCACCGCCTCGCGCATGATCTGGCCCTCGTCCGCGCCCAGATCGCGGAGGCGCGCCAGGGCCTCGCCCAGCTCGACACGCACGATGCCGAGCTTGCCCGGCGCGCCGCCCTGTATATCGAGGCGACGCGCGAGAAGCTCGCCGCCGAGATCGCCGAGACGCGCGCGCAGCATGCCGGCGCGCAGGCCGCTGTTGCCCAGGCGCGTGCCGAACTCGACCATGTGCTGGCGCTGCGCGCCGCGCGTCATGTCGCCCAGGTCCGCGTGGAGGCCGCCGAAGCCACCCTGCGCCAGGCCCAGGCCACTGTCGATGCACTCGCCGCCCGGCTCGTCCGGCTTGATGTCGAGCACCGCGCCGTGCTCGCCGGCGTGCATCTGCGCGACGGCCACAACGACGTGCCCTACAGCGTGCAGCAGCGCGACCGGGTGATGCTCCAGCGCCAGGCGCTCACCGATCGCCTGGCCGAAGCGCGCGCACGCGAGGCCGCGCTGGCGGCCGCGCTGGCGGCGGAGGAAGCGGCGCGGCTCGACCGTGACCGCTACGAGCTGTCGCTCGCTCACGCCGCGATCGTGTGGGAGCGCCACGCGACCCCCGGCGCGCCGGTGAAGCCGGGCGAGGTGCTGCTCGATCTGGTGCGCTGCGATGATCTTTTCGTCGAGGTCGCGCTGCCCGACACGGCCTTCGGCGCGCTGCACGTCGGAGACACGGCGCGGGTCCGCCTGCGCGGCGGGATTGAGCTCAAGGGGACGGTCCGGTCAATCCGCGGCGCTGGCGCGCGCAGCCGGAAGACCTTGCTCGCGGCTGAACGCCCGGCCGAGCACGGGGCGCGGCTCACGGTCGAGGTGGCACTGCCCCGGGATGCCGCACGCCTGATCGCGCCCGAAGGCGAGGGCGCGTTCTGCGGCATCGGCCGCCTGGCGGAGGTCAGCTTCCCGATCGACCTCGATCCATTCGGCGACGGCATCGCGCGTTTGCTGCGCGATGCGGCCGGCTGGGCCGTCGATCTCGCCGCCCGTCTCGGCGTTTCGGCGCGCGCCGAGACGCCCTGACACCGTCCCCACGGCGATGATCCTCGACATCCCACGCGAGGCGTTCTGGCCGCTGCTCGCGCTGATCGGCCTGCTGTTCCTGGTCAAGGGCGCGGGCAGCGACCGGCTCGCGCGCCTGGTGCTGCCGATCTCGGTCACGCTGATCGTGGCGCACTACCTGGACTGGCGCTGGACGACCACGCTCGACGGGCCGGGGATCACCGCGCTCGACCGCGTGTTCATCCTCGCCTTCTTCGCCGTCGAGCTGCTCGCACTGGCCGACGGCATGATCCTGCTGCTGCTGCTGACGCGACGGCGCGACAACCGCCCCGAGGCCGACCGGCACGAACGCCGCCTCGCGGCTGCGGATCCAGCCTCGCTGCCGGCGGTCGATGTGTTCATCGCCACCTACAACGAACCGCTCGAGGTGCTGGAACGCACCATCATCGCCGCCTGCGCGCTCGACTGGCCGGCGCTGCGCGTCTGGGTGCTGGACGACGGGCGGCGGGACTGGCTGCGCGACTGGTGCACGCGCAAGGGGGTCGGCTATCTGACGCGGCCTGACAATCGCGGCGCCAAGGCGGGCAACATCAACGCCGCGCTCGCCCGCACCGACGCGCCCTTCGTGCTGGTGCTGGACGCGGATTTCGCCCCGCGCGCGAACTTCCTCCGCCGCACCATGGGATTCTTCGACGATCCCCGCGTCGGCATCGTCCAGGCGCCGCACCGCTTCTTCAACCCCGATCCGATGCAGCAGAACCTGTCGGTGCATCGCGTGCTGCCGGACGATCAGCGGCTGTTCTTCGACGTCATCATGCCGGCGCGCGATGCCTGGGACGCCGCATTCTGCTGCGGCTCGAACGGCGTGATCCGGCGGGCAGCTCTCGCCGAGGTCGGCGGGCGGCTGCCCACCGGCTCGATCACCGAGGACATGCTGCTGACGCTGGTCATGCTCCGCAAGCGCTACGTCACGCGCTACGTCAACGAGACGCTGGCGCTCGGCCTCGCGCCGGAATCGACCGATGCGTTCTTCGTCCAGCGCGCGCGCTGGGCGCGTGGCGCGATCCAGATCCTCTACCTGCGCGCGGGCCCGCTCGGACCTGGCTTGCGGTTGATCCACCGTCTGTTCTTCCTGCCGACGCATTGGCTGACCGGCAGCCTCGTGCAGGCCGGGTCGTTGCTCGCGCCGGTGCTGTTCATGCTGACCGGGATCGTGCCGATCGCGAATGTCGGCGTGCCCGAGGTCCTCACGTATCAGCTCCCGGTGGTGATGGGCTACATGGGGTCTTTGCAGATCCTGTCGCGCGGCGCCTATCACCCGCTCGCGGCCGTGGTGTTGAGCGCGTTCTCGGCCTTCCGCCTGCTGCCGGCGGTGCTGGTGACGCTGGTCAAGCCGCACGGCCATGCGTTCCGCGTGACACCCAAGGGCCGCGCTGCGCACGGCGGCAGTCACGACCGGCTGATCGTGGCCGGCGCAGGCGCGCTGATCCTCGCCACCACGCTCGGGCTGGTGCTGAACGCGGTGCCGGGGTGGCGGATCGTCGAGCGCTCGGCGCTGATCCCGGTGGTCGCAGGCTGGTCGGTCGCGAACGCGATTGTCCTGCTGCTCGTCGCCGTGATGGCGATCACGCGCCCGCCGCAGCGCGAGCAGGAGCGTTTCGCGATGGGTGACGAGCCAGCCGCGATCGCGCTGGGTGGTCACCGGCGCAGTGGTGCGCTGATCGATCTCAGCCTGACCGGCGCGCTGCTGCGTCTGGATGATCCGGGCAGCATCGCCTCGGGCGCACAGGTCACGGTCGAGATCGCCGGCGTACCGCCGATGCCTGCGACCGTGGTCGGAGTCCGGCCGACAGGGGTCGCACTCCGCTTCGAGGCACCGGACGAAGCGGCGCGCGAGGCGCTGATCCGGCGTCTATTCTCCGAGGCGCATGAGCCGGTGACGGCGACGGCGCCGCACGAGTCCCCGATGATGGTGCTGCTCGCGCGGCTGCTACTGCCGGCGCCGAAGCCCGCCTGATGGTTGCCCGGGCGGCGGCACCGCTCTACACGGCCGCCATGCCCGACGGCGCGTCTTCCCGCACGATCCGCGACATCCCCGGCCTGATCGCCACCGGGCTCGCACGCGCCGCCGACCGTGCCGCGCTGGAGGCGGTCGCGGCGCGCTATGCCGTCGCGGTGACGCCGGCGGTCGCGGCACTGATCGACCCGGCCGATCCGACTGACCCGATCGCCGCGCAGTACGTTCCCCATCCGGATGAGCGCGTGACCGCGCCCGGCGAGCACCCCGACCCGATCGCCGACGAGGCGCTGAGCCCGGTGAAGGGAGTCGTGCACCGCTATCCCGACCGCGCGCTGCTGAAGCCGCTGCTGGCCTGTCCGGTGTATTGCCGTTTCTGCTTCCGCCGCGAGCAGGTCGGCCCGGATGGCGGCGTGCTCACCGAGGCGGAGCTGGCGGCCGCCTTCGGCTACATCGCGGCCCGGCCCGCCATCCGCGAAGTGATCCTGACGGGCGGCGATCCGCTGATGCTCTCGCCCCGGCGACTGCGCGCGATTCTTGCCGCACTCGACGCGATCCCGCATGTCGAGAGCCTGCGCATACACACCCGCGTGCCGGTCGCCGAGCCCTCGCTGGTCACCGACGCGCTCGCTGAGGCGCTCGCCACCGACAAAGCGCTCTGGGTCGCCGTGCATGTGAATCACGCGCGCGAAGTGTCGTCCGCTGCGCGCACGGCGCTCGCCCGGCTGGTGGCACGAGGTCTCCCGCTGCTGTCGCAATCAGTGCTGCTGGCCGGCGTGAACGACAGCGACGCGGCGCTCGAAGCGCTTTGCCGCGCGCTGATCGCCGCACGGGTGAAGCCGCACTACCTGCACATGCTCGATTTCGCCCCCGGGACCGCGCGTTTCCGCGTGTCGATGGAGCGCGCCCGCGCCCTGCATCGGGCGTTGCGCGGGCGCTTGCCCGGCCACGCGATCCCGACCCTGATCCTCGACATTCCCGGCGGGCACGGCAAGGTATCGGCCGGCGAGAGCCAACTCGTGCGCGACCCGGACAGCTCGTGGCGCGCGTACGATCCGTGGGGGAACGAGCACCCGTATCCGCAGGGCTTTGTATAGCGTGGCCATCTGCCCGCGACTCATGAGACCTGTGCGCGGGTGACCTGAACGCGGGCGATGTTAAGCGGCCAGGGCTCTGCGGCGTGGAGTTGGCCCGGCCGCCCGGCGATTCCGATCGTACGGTTTGGCCGCGGCGCCAGCCGGATAGATTCGTCCTGTATCAGGCTGCTGCGGCGTGCAGCAGGATCACCGAGCGACGCAGGTTGCAGGCCAGGGCGGCGAGGCGGACCTGCAGCCCCGCCTTGGCAGGGTCCAGCCAGCGCATGCGCTGCAGGCCATGGGATCGCGTCCACGTCCCGAACACCTTCTCGATCCGCCACCAGATGCGCTGCACCCGAGTGTTGTGTGCGTTGAGCCATGCCAGCACCTCTGGCCTGCCCCAGGTGCCGGTGTGCACGACCTGCGGCGTGCCGCCGCGACCGCGGATGACGGCCTCGGTGCCGCAGCCGGCAAAGGCGGTGTTGCCGCAGACGTCGCCCGGCTCCGGCGGCGGCACCGCTTCCAGTTCGGCGGCATCGTGCAGGTTCGCCGTCGCGGCCTCAACCCCGCGGAGCAGGCCGGCCGCTTCGTCGGTCGCCACGTGCGGGTCGTGTCCCGTGTCGTGGAGTGGCTGGCGTTGCGCCACTGCGGTTGCCGGCTTGGCCGGGCTGATCAGCTTGGCATGGCGGGGAGGCTGACGGGGCTGATGCTTTCCAGGGTGATGCAGCGGGCGCGCTGGACGGCCCACTCACTCGTTCTGTTCGAGCAGGAGGGCGCCGACGCGGCGTGTGATGGCGGCCTCGTCGGGGAAGATGCCGACGACCTCGGTGCGTCGCTTGATCTCGCCGATCAGGCGTTCGAGCGGATTGGTGCTGTGCAGCTTTGCGCGGTGCTGGGGTGGGAAGCTCATGGAGGCGAGTACGTCGCTCTCGGCCTCGTCCATCAGGGCGGCGGGCTTCGG
>CALKJX010000254.1 GCA_937995555.1 uncultured Elioraea sp. | reverse complement strand
CTCGCGCCCGTCGCGCGCGGTGGTGACACGGAACCCGTGCTTCTCCAGGAACCGCGCCAGCAGGTCGCGGATCTCGCGGTCGTCGTCCACCACCAGGATGTGCGGTGCGGGCTCGGCCATGGCCCGGTTGTGACGCGCGGGCGCCGTGGCGGCAACGGCCGGCGTGTTGCGGCCCATTGCCGGCCCCCGGCCTGTCACGCTTCGTCACACTTCGTGGCACTTCCGCCCACGCTCCGACACACGCGCGCAAGCCGCCGGCGCGATGCTGCCCCAGGTCCCGATCGCGGGATGGTCACGACGGAGGACGAGAATGAGCCGGATCTTGAAGGTGGTGCTGGTGGCGGGCGGGCTGGCCACCGCCGGGCTGGTCGGCTACGGCGCCGGCAGCATGGGCGCCTTCGCCCAGGGCGGGCCTGGCCCTGGCCCGGGCATGGGTCCGGGGGCCGGCGGCGGCCCGGGCATGATGATGGAGCGCGGCGACGGCCCGCGCGGGCCGGGGGCCGAGCGCCGTGCCGCGATGCGCGGCGAGCATCGCGGGGAGGGCCGGCATCAGCACCGCGGCGGACCCTTCGCCGGGTTCTTCATCAACCGCGACAACAAGAACCTGAGCAACGACGACGTGAAGAAGATCGCCGAGGCGGGCCTGCTGTGGTTCGGCGAGCGCAACTGGCGCATCGGCGACGTGACGGACGCCGGCAGCCGCACCGCGCGCTTCACGCTCACCACCGAGAACGGCAGCGCCATCGCCACCTTCGAGATGGACCGCAACACCGGGCACGTCCGCCGCGTCGGCTGATCGCGCCCCGCCCACCTTTACGCCCGGGGCACGCGGCGGCAGTCTCCGCCGCGTGTCCGCCCCGCCTCTCCCGCCGGCCGAGCGCGCCGCGCTGCGCCGCCTCTACGCCCGCGAGCCCGCCTTCGCCGCGATCGAGCGCCGCGCCGGGCCGCTCCCCTGGCGCACCCGCGAGGCAGGCTTCGCCGGCCTGCTCGCCGCGATCGTCGGCCAGCAGATCAGCAACCTCGCCGCGGCCGCGATCTGGACCCGGCTGAGGGCGCTGCTCTCGACACCTCCCTGCCCGCGCGTCTTCCTCGCCCTCTCCGATGACGCGCTGCGCCAGGCCGGGCTCTCGCGCCCGAAGATCGCCTATGCGCGCGGCCTCGCCGGGGCCTTCGCGGACGGCCGGCTCGATGCCGACACGCTCGCCGCCATGCCCGACGAGGAGGCGATCGCGGCGATCGCGGCGCTGAAGGGCTTCGGGCGCTGGTCGGCCGAGATCTACCTTCTGTTCGCACTCCAGCGCCGCGACGTCTTCCCCGCCGCCGATCTCGCGCTCGCGGCGAGCCTCGCCGACCTGCGCCGGCTCCCGGAGCGGCCGAGCGAGAAGGCCCTGCGCGCTCTCGCCGAGCCCTGGGCGCCATATCGCGGCCTCGCCGCGCGCCTGCTCTGGCACCACTGGCGGCACGTGAAAGGGCGTGCCGCGTTCGATTCGTGAAAGGACCGACGATGGACGAGAGCCCGCATATCCGCACCGAGCGCCCCGAGCCCCAGATCGCCGTCGTCGTGTTCGACCGCGCGGCCAAGCGCAACGCCTTCGATCTGGCGATGTGGCGCACGCTCGGCGCCGTGATGCGCCGGCTCTCCGACGACGAGACGCTCCGCTGCGTGGTGCTGCGCGGCGCGGGTGCGGAGGCGTTCAGCGCCGGCGCCGACATCTCCGCCTTCGAGGTCGAGCGCGGCAGCCGCGAGAAGGAGGACCGCTACGGCGAGGTGCTGCACGAGACCTTCCAGACCCTGCGCACCTGCCGTCACCCCACCGTGGCGATGATCCGCGGCGTGTGCATCGGCGGGGGCGCGGGGATCGCGACCATGTGCGATTTCCGCGTCGGCGGGGAATCGATCCGGTTCGGCATCACCGCGCGCAATCTCGGCATCTGGTACCCCTACGCGGAGATGGACCCGGTGGTGCAGATCGCGGGCTACGCCGTCGCGGCCGAGGTCTTCATCGAGGGGCGCATCTTCAACGGCACCGAGGCGTACCAGAAGGGGCTCCTGTCCCGCGTCGTGCCCGACGATCGGGTCGAGCAGGAGGCCATGGCGCTTGCGCGGCGCATCTGCGAGGGCGCGCCGCTCTCGGCGCGCTTCCACAAGCGCGCACTGCAACGCCTGCGCGGCCCCCTGCCGATCACGCCGGAGGAGGAGGCCGCCGTGAACGACTTCACCCGCACGGAGGACTACCAGAACGCCTATCGCGCGTTCCTGGCGAAGCGGAAGCCGGTGTTCCAGGGACGCTGACCCGGGCATCCCGCCCGCAGCATCTCGTTAACCGCGCAGTGGCAGGATGGCGCTTCGGCATCCCTCCAGCCCTGGGGACGCGCCTTCGCATGACCCCCCCGGCTCCCACCGCGCCGCGGGCCCTCGTGACGGATTTCCAGCCCGCCACGTTCCTGGAACGCGGCGCGACGGTCCCGTTCACCTCGCCGCTGCTCCAGCAGGCCCGGATCCGGCTCGGCGCCGGCGGGACGCGCGAGGTGGTGCTGCGCAACCCGTCGGGCGGACCCGGCTGGTATGTCGGGCCATGGGACGGTGTGGTCGAACTCGCGCGCGTCACCGTGCATGACCGGCTGGTCTACAAGCGGATCGAGGAGACCGGCGCGATCACCCCGCTGGAGATCCGCCGGGCGGCCCGCACGGTCTCGGCCGAGGGCTATGGCGGCCAGGCGGCGAAAGCCGCCGCCGTCGCGGCGATCGCGGCCGAGGAGCGCGAATGGCGCGGCAGTTACGCCACCCTGCTCGCCACGCTGCTCGGCCAGGCCGGGCTCGCCGGCTCCGACCTGATCGCCAAGGCGCATTCGCGCCAGGAGCTGATCG
>CALKJX010000253.1 GCA_937995555.1 uncultured Elioraea sp. | reverse complement strand
CACGGTCGCCAGCACCACGGTGTCGCCGTAGCGGGCCACCACTGCGCCATCGGCCTGGCGGGCCATCTTGCCGGTCTCGAGGACGAGCGTGCGCCCGCCCCAGGTCAGCTCCTTGCGGAAGAACTGGAACATTCGGTTTCTATCTCCATCGCGCGAGCTTGCGGCGGAGCACCCTTCGGACGACGGCCTCGCCCACGCGGGGCAACGGCGTCTCGGGCGGCATGGAGGGGGGACTTAACGCGGTCGCCCGCGCGCCCCGTGCGCCATGTGGCCGGAAACGCCGTCATTGCACCGTGACGGTCCGGTCGCGTCCCGGCGGGACAGTCCCGCCGCGCGCTCGCAATTGTCCACGCGCCCCCATGGCGCGTGGCATCGGGGGCAGGGATGGCCATCGGCGCCAAGGGGGACCTGCCCGGTCGCCAGGCTCGGCTATCGCCTGAGCCCCAGACGCTTGATCAGCGCCTCGTAGCGCGCCGCGTCCTTTTTCTTCACATAGTCCAGCAGGCGGCGGCGCTGGCCGACCAGCATCAGGAGGCCACGCCGCGAATGGAAGTCCTTCGCGTGCTCCTTCAGATGCTCGGTCAGGTTCTTGATCCGCTCCGAAAGGATCGCGACCTGCACCTCGGGCGAGCCCGTGTCGCCCGCATGCATCGCATATTCCTGGATCAGCGCCGTGCGGCGCTCGGCCGTGATCGACATCGTGTTGGTCCTTCATCCTGGCCGTTGCGTTGCCCGGGCCCCAGGGACGTATCCCTTCGGCGCTCGGGGTTTCGGGCGTGCTCTCAGGCCACGGCGGTGAGCATGCGCACCGGGTGCAGCATCCCCCCCTCCAGGCGGGCGATCGCGAGCGCCTTGCCCCCCGCCATCACGCGGACGATCCCGCCATCGGGATCGGCCTCGGGCGGAACGCGGCCGAGGAACGAGACAAGCGACAGCGCCTGCCCGCTCGAAAGCCGCGAAGCCTCACCCCCCGTCAGGGCCAGCGCCGGGATGTCGGCCAGCGCGGTCTCGACCGGGAGGAGAAGGCTTGAGGCGCCGTCCTCTTGCCCCAAGGCGGCCGCGCTGTCCAGGGAAACCGCCATCGCCTCGCTGAAGGGGCCGACCCGCAGCCGGCGCAGGGCGGCGATGTGGCCGACCGTGCCCAACGCCACGGCCAGGTCGCGCGCGAGGCTGCGCATGTAGACGCCCTTGCCGGACACCACCCGGAACACCGCCGCGTCGGCATCCGGCCGGTCCTCCAGCGTGAACGCATCCACCCGCGCCGGCCGCGGCGCGAGCTCGACCGCCGCGCCGGCGCGCGCGAGACCATAGGCCCGCTCGCCCGCCACCTTGATCGCCGAGAAGCGCGGCGGCACCTGAAGGATGTCGCCGACGAACCGGGGCAGTGCCGCGCGGATCGCCTCGTCCGCGGGGCGGATATCGGAAGTCGCCGTCACCACGCCGTCCGCATCGTCGGTGTCGCGCGCCTCGCCGAAGCGGAGCGTGAAGCGGTATTCCTTCGTGCCATCCATCACATAGGGCACGGTCTTGGTCGCCGCGCCGAAGGCGATCGGCAACACACCCGTCGCGAGCGGATCGAGCGTGCCGCCATGGCCGACCTTCTGCGCCTGGAACGCCCGCTTCAGCCGGTTCACCACATCCGTCGAGGTGATGCCGGCCGGCTTGTCGATCACCAGCCAGCCGTCGATCCTCCGGCCCTTGGGCTTGCGTGCCACCTCAGTCCTCGTCGCGCCCGAGGTCGCGCTGCACCTCGGGAGAGTTGAACAACGCCTCGATCCGCGCGGCGGAGTCGATCGTGGTGTCGGCGCGGAAGACGAGATCGGGCGCGTACTTGGTGCGCACCGCCTTCGCCACCTGGCCGCGCAGGAACGGCGTGGCGCGCTTGAGCGCCGCCAGCAACGGCGCCGCATCGCCGCCGCCCAAGGGCGTGATGAACACCGTCATGTGCTTGAGATCCGGCGAGGCCCGCACCTCGGTGACCGTCACGTGGGCGGAGGCGAGATCGGGATCGCGGAAGTCGCCGCGCTCGAAGATCATCGCCAACGCATGGCGGATCTCCTCGCCGACGCGGAGCTGACGCTGGGAGGGAGGTTTCATGGCAACGTCCTTCCGAGGGCTCCGCCCCCGACCCCGCCAGGGGCGCCGCCCCTGGACCCCGCCAAGGGCCATGGGCCCTTGGAATCCGCTCGACGAAGAGTGCGGATGGTGGGCGCGGTAGGGATTGAACCTACGACCCCTGCCGTGTGAAGGCAGTGCTCTCCCGCTGAGCTACACGCCCATCCGAAGCGCGCGCTATAGGGCCGCGCGCGCCGGGGCGTCAAGCACGCGCGCTTGCAAGCGACAGCGCCGTCGCCCACGTCCCGGCCATGCGCCCCCCGACCGCCGCGGCCGCCCTGCTGCTCGCGCTCGTCCCGGCCGCCCACGCGGCCGAAACCATCGAGGCGCACTACGTCGCCCGCGTCGCCGGCTTGCGCGTCATGACCATCGACGTGCACGCCACGATCGGCGCCGAGACATACCGCATCAGCGCCCGCGCGCGCTCGACCGGCCTTGCCGCCCTCGCCTCCCGCTTCGACCAGACCGCCACCGCCGAAGGCGCGGTCACTGACGCGGGCGTCCGGCCGCTCCGGTTCCGGGCCGAGGGCGCGTGGCAGGGCGAGACCCGCCGCGTCGACCTGGTGCTAGCGGAGACCCCGCCCCGCGTCGCGCTCGACCCGCCCGAGGTGCCCGAACGCGAGCCCGTCCCGCCCACACTCGCGCAGGGGGGTGTCGATACCCTCACCGCCCTGCTCGCCGTCTCGCGCCAAGTCTCGCGCCTCGGCACGCGCGGCTGCGACCTCGACGTGACCGTGTTCGACGGCCGACGGCTGAAGAGGATCACCCTCACCCCTGCCGGCGAAGGCCGCGTGGCCAGCCATCCCGGCGTGACCGCCGTGCGCTGCCATGTCGAAGGGCGCCAGCTCGCCGGGTTCTGGCGCGACTGGGACCGCGCCGAGGCCGAACGCCCGCAGGCCGGCATGGTCTGGATCGCCGCCCCGTTCGAGGGTGCGCCGGCCCTGCCGCTCCGCCTCGAGATGGGCATCGACTGGCTCGGCACGCTGGTGGTCACGCTCGACCACGCGCGCCCGCCGGCGCCGCCGACGGCCGCGCGATGACGCGATCGCGCCTTGCCGCCGACCGGCCTCCGCCCCTACACGACCGCATGCGCATCCTGATCGCCGCGGCCGCGCTGGCGGCCCTCGCCCCGACCGCGCGTGCCGCCGAGCCGCCGGTGCTCGCCTCCTACACCGCCTACTTCTCCGGCTTCTCGGTCGCGACCCTGGACGCCGCACTGCGGCTGGACGGCGAGCGCTACCGCCTTGCGGCGCTGATGCGCACCGCCGGCCTGTTGGCCGCCTTCGTCCGCGGCGAGCAGACCGCCGAGGTCGAAGGCGTCGTCGCGCCCGCCAGCAGCGTCGGCCTCGCCCCCTCGCGCTACGCCATGGAGGGGCGCTGGCGCGACCGCCTCCGCCGAATCGCCATGCGCTGGCCCGGCGGCGAGCCCGAGGTGCTGGCGCTGATCCCCGCCAACACCGAGGAACGCGAGCCTGTGCCGCCGGAACTCCAGCGCGGCACGGTCGACACCATGACCGCGCTCGTCTCGCTGCTGCGCCGCGCCACCGAGACCGGGCGCTGCGAGGGCGAAGCTGCGCTGTTCGACGGCCGCCGCCGCACCGACGTGACCGCACGCACCGAGGGCGAGGAGACGCTGCACGCCCATCGCTGGGGCATCTTCGCCGGCCCCGCGCTGCGCTGCAGCGTCGAGGGGCGCCAGGTCGCCGGATTCTGGTCCGGCCAGAACCGCGACGAGGCCGGCACGCCGCGCAGCGCAACCGCCTGGCTCGCCCGGCCCGAGCCCGGCATGCCGCTGATTCCCGTGCGCATCGAGGCCGAGACCGGCTGGGGGCCCGTTTACATCCACCTGACCCGCATCGGCCGGGGCGATCTGGCGCTGCCAACGCAGGAAAGCCGGAACTGACCGTCTGCATGCGGGTGCATCGCGAAACGCGAAGTGACAGCATCGTCCTTTGACAGCACCGTCACGGCTGCGGCACAACCTGCGTCGCCGTGACGCATCCAGATCCCCTCCCTGATGCGCTCGCCGTGATCCTGGCCGCAGGTCTTGGGACACGGATGCGCTCGTCCACCCCCAAGCCCCTGCACCGCCTCGCCGGCCGCCCGATGGTGGCCCACCTGATCGAGGCCTGCGCCGAAGCCGGCTTCGGCCGCGGCGTCGTGGTCGCCGGCCCCGAGCCCGCCTTCGCGCCCATGCGCGCCGTCGTCGCCCCGCATCCCTGCGTGGTGCAGCACGACCGGCTCGGCACCGCGCACGCGACGCTCGCCGCCGCCGAGGCCTTGGCGGCCACCCGGGGCGAGGCGATGGTGCTCTATGGCGACGTGCCGCTGGTGCGTCCCGCGACCATGCGGGCGCTCGCCGCACGCCGGCGCGAGACCGGCGCCGGGCTTGCGCTGCTCGCCTTCCGCCCCGCCGATCCCGCCCAGTACGGCCGGGTGATCGTGGGCGAGGACGGCTTCGTCGCCCGCATCGTCGAATGGCGCGAGGCCGGTGCGGCCGAGCGCGCGGTCGGGCTCTGCAATGCGGGGTTGTTCTGCGCCCCGGCCGCCGACCTGCTCCGCTGGCTGCGCCGGGTCGGCAACGCCAATGCCAAGGGCGAGTACTACCTGACCGACATCGTCGCCATCGCCCGCACCGAGGGCGCGCGCGTCACCCATGCGGAGGCGCCGGCCGAGGAGGTGCTCGGCATCAATTCCCGCGCCGAGCTTGCCGCCGCCGAGGCCGTGGTGCAGCGTCGGCTGCGCGCCGCGGCGATGGCGGAAGGCGCCACGCTGATCGCGCCCGAGACCGTGTTCCTGTCCTGGGACACGCGCCTCGGCACGGACGTCACCGTGCATCCGAACGTGGTGTTCGGCCCCGGTGTGACGGTGGAGGATGGCGCCGAGATCCGCGCCTTCTCGCATCTGGAAGCCTGCCGGGTCGGCCCGGGCGCGATCATCGGACCGTTCGCGCGGCTGCGCCCGGGTGCGGAGGTCGGCGCAGGCGCGCATGTCGGCAACTTCGTCGAGCTGAAGAACACCACGCTCGGCGCCGGCGCCAAGGCGAACCACCTCGCCTATCTCGGCGATGCCTCGATCGGCGCAGGTGCCAACATCGGCGCGGGCACCATCACCTGCAACTACGATGGCGTCGCCAAGCACCGCACCACGATCGGCGACGGCGTGTTCGTGGGCTCGAACGCGACCCTGGTGGCACCCGTCCGTCTCGGTGACGGTTCCTTCATCGCCGCCGGCTCTACCATCACCGCGGACGTCGCCCCGGATGCGATGGCGTTCGGGCGCGCGCGCCAGACCGACAAACCCAACCGCGCGTCGGCGTTCCGCGCGCGCTGCAAGGAGAAGGGCTGATGTGCGGCATCGTCGGCGTCGTCGGGCGCAATCCCGCCGCGCCCCTGCTGGTCGAGGCGCTGCGCCGGCTCGAATACCGCGGCTATGACAGCGCCGGCATCGCCACGCTGGTGAACGGCCACATCGAGCGCCGCCGTGCCGAGGGCAAGCTCGCCAACCTCGCCGCGCGACTGGATCAGTTCCCGCTGCCAGGCACCACCGGCATCGGCCACACGCGCTGGGCGACCCACGGGCGGCCCTCGGAGACCAACGCCCACCCGATCGCCACCGGCCGCGTCGCGGTCGTCCACAACGGCATCATCGAGAACCACAGCGAGCTGAAATCGGCCCTCACCGAGGCGGGCGCCGAGTTCGAGACCGAGACCGACACCGAGACGGTCGCGCGCCTGCTCGACCGCGATCTCGCCGCCGGCGCCACGCCGGAGGAGGCGATGGCGGCGACCCTGAAGCGGATCGAGGGCGCCTTCGCCCTCGCCGTGCTGTTCGCCGGCTGGCACGACATGATCATGGCCGCGCGCCGCGGTTCGCCGCTCGCGATCGGCTACGGCGACGGCGAGATGTATGTCGGCTCCGACGCGCTGGCGCTGGCGCCGCTGACCGAGCGGATCAGCTACCTGGAGGAGGGCGACTGGGCGGTCGTCACCCGGGACCACGCCGAGATCTTCGATCAGGCCGACCGTCCGGTGAAGCGGCCGATCAAGCGCACGGCGGTCTCCGGCGCGATGGTGGGGAAAGGCAATTTCCGCCACTTCATGCAGAAGGAGATCCACGAGCAGCCGGCCGTGATCGGCGACACGCTCAAGACCTATCTCGATCCGGCGACGCGCCAGATCACGCTGCCCGACCTGCCGGTCGATCTCGCCCGCATCCCGCGCGTCTCGATCGTCGCCTGCGGCACCTCGCTCTATGCCGGGCAGGTGGCGCGCGACTGGTTCGAGCAGGTCGCGCGCCTGCCGGCCACCGCCGAGATCGCCTCCGAGTTCCGCTACCGCGAGCCGGTGCTCGATCCCGGCGCGCTCGTGCTCTGTGTCAGCCAGTCGGGCGAGACGGTCGACACCCTGGCCGCGCTGCGCTGGGCCAAGGGGCAGGACCAGCGGGTGATCTCGGTCGTCAACGTGCGCGAGAGCGCGATGGAGCGCGAGAGCGACGCCGCGCTGCTCACCCTCGCGGGGCCCGAGATCGGCGTCGCCTCCACCAAGGCGTTCACCACCCAGCTTGCGGCGCTCGCCTGTCTGGTGGTCGCGGCGGGCCGGGCGCGCGGCGCGCTGACCGCCGCCGTCGCCGCCGAGCTTGCCCAGGCGCTGATCGAGACCCCGGGCAAGGCGGCGGTGGCGCTCGAGCTCGACGAACGCATTGCCGCCGTCGCGGCCGACATCGCCGAGGCGCGCGACGTGCTCTATCTCGGCCGCGGCACCGCCTGGACTGTCGCGATGGAGGGCGCCCTCAAGCTCAAGGAGATCAGCTACATCCACGCCGAAGGCTACCCGGCCGGCGAGATGAAGCACGGGCCCATCGCGCTGATCGACGAGCACGTGCCGGTGGTGGTCGTCGCCCCGCCGGGGCGGCTGTTCGAGAAGACCGCCTCGAACGTGCAGGAGGTGCGTGCGCGGGGCGGCCGCGTCGTGCTGCTCTCCGATCGCGCCGGCTGCGAGCGGCTCGCGCATCTCTGCGCCCACACGATCCCGCTGCCCGACACGCACCCGTTCGTCGCGCCGATCGTCTACTCGATCCCGGTGCAGCTTCTTGCGTATCATGCCGCCGTGCTGAAGGGGACGGATGTCGATCAGCCGCGCAACCTGGCCAAGAGCGTGACGGTGGAGTGAGTTTGCGGGGGAGTGAGTTTGCGGGCGACCGGTCTGTTTCCGTGCCTGGAAGGGGCCCTGGCGGTCCTGCTGGCGCTGGTCGCATCCGCGGCGCCTGCCGACGCGGAATGGCGCGTGGTGCCCGATCGGGTCGAGACCGAGGCAGGCCCGCCCCTCCGCTACAACGTCTTCCTGCCCGGCGGCTACGATCCCGCGCGCGGCCCGTATCCGCTGCTCGTGCTGCTGCATGGCGCCGGCGGCGACGAGCACACCTGGGCCGGGCGCATCCGGCTCTGGCAAGCGATCGAGGACGGCGTGCGCGCGGGACGGCTGCCCAGGCTGATCGCGGTGATGCCGGGTAGCGCCAACACATGGTGGATCGACAGCCCCTTCGCGCGCGCCGAGACAACGGTGGTCTCCGACCTGCTCGCCGATGTCGCGCGCAAATACCCGGTGATGACCACGCGCGACGGCCGCGCCATCGCCGGGTTCTCGGCGGGCGCCTACGGCGCGCTCCGGATCGTGCTGAAGTACCCGGAGCTGTTCGGTGCGGCGGCCCTATGGGCGCCGGCGATCTACGCAGAGACACCGCCGGAGTTGTCCGCCGCCCGCCGCAGCCCGGCCTTCGCCGGACCCGATGGCGCGTTCGATCCCGCCCGGTGGCGACGGGAGGCGTGGCCTGCCTTGCTGCCGCGCTATCTGGACCAGCCGCTGCGCGTGCCGCTCTACCTCGCTGCCGGCGACGACGATCGGCTGGAGATCGCCTATGAGGCCGCGCGGCTCGCCAAGGCGCTGTTCCGCCATCAGCCCGGGTCTCTGGAACTGCGCGTCGTCGATGCCGGCCACACCACGCGCGTCTGGGAAGTCACGGCCGACGAGGCGCTGACCTTCCTGTTCGCGCATCTCGCCCGCATCGGTCTCGCCCGGCTCGAGGAGTAGCCGCCCGGTTGGACCCGGGCTCGCCCCGGGTCTATCGTCCGCCCCGAACCTGTGGGGAGGACCATTCCATGCTCAACCAAGCCGCGCCCCTGCCGCTCAAGGACCCGAGCCTGTTCCGCCAGGCCTGCCTGGTGGACGGCAAGTGGATCGAGGCCGACAGCGGCAAGACGATCCCCGTGCCGAACCCCGCCACCGGCGAGATCATCGGCACCGTGCCCGCACTCGGCGCCGCCGAGACCCGCCGCGCGATCGAAGCGGCGCACCGTGCCTATCCCGCCTGGCGCGCGCTCACCGCCAAGGAGCGCAGCGCGGTGCTGCGCAGGCTGTTCGACCTGATGATCGCGAATGCGGACGATCTCGCGCTGCTGATGACCTCCGAACAGGGCAAGCCGCTGGCCGAGGCGAAGGGCGAGGTCGTCTACGCCGCGTCCTTCGTCGAGTGGTTCGCCGAGGAGGGCAAGCGCGCCTACGGCGACATGATCCCGACCAACCAGAAGGGCCGGCGCATCCTGGTGATGAAGGAGCCGGTCGGCGTGTTCGCCGCAATCACGCCATGGAACTTCCCGGCCGCCATGATCACGCGCAAATGTGCGCCCGGCTTCGCGGTCGGCTGCACCGGCGTTGTGCGGCCCGCCAGCCAGACGCCGTTCACGGCGCTCGCGATCGGCGTGCTTGCCGAGCGCGCGGGCATGCCGCCGGGCGTTCTGAACATCATCACCGGCCCATCGTCCGAGACCGGCAAGGAGCTCACCTCGAACCCGATCGTGCGCAAGCTCTCCTTCACCGGCTCGACCGAGGTCGGCAAGATCCTGATCGCGCAGTGCGCGCAGACGGTGAAGAAGGTGAGCATGGAGCTCGGCGGCAACGCGCCCTTCATCGTCTTCGACGACGCCGATCTCGATGCCGCCGTGCAGGGCGCGCTGGCGTCGAAGTTCCGCAACACGGGCCAGACCTGCGTCTGCGCCAACCGGATCCTGGTGCAGGACGGCGTCTACGACGCCTTCGCCGGGAAGCTCGCGGCCGCCGCCAAGGCGATGAAGGTGGGTCCCGGCACCGAGCCCGGCGTCGTGCAGGGGCCGCTGATCAACGCCGCCGCGGTCGCCAAGGTCGAGGAGCACATCGAGGACGCGGTGAAGGGAGGGGCGAAGATCCTCGCAGGCGGGCGGCGTCACGCGCTGGGCGGCAATTTCTTCGAGCCGACCGTGCTCGCCGAGGTGCCGGCGGGGGCGAAGATCTTCCACGAGGAGACCTTCGGCCCGGTCGCGCCGCTGTTCCGCTTCAAGACCGAGGAGGAGGCGATCCGGCTCGCCAACGACACCGAGTTCGGGCTGGCGGCATATTTCTATGCGCGGGATGTGGGACGGATCTTCCGCGTCTCGGAGGCGCTGGAATACGGCATCGTCGGCGTGAACGAGGGCGTGATCTCGACCGAGGTCGCCCCGTTCGGTGGGTTCAAGGAGAGCGGGCTCGGCCGCGAGGGATCGAAGTACGGGATCGAGGAGTATCTC
Organism: uncultured Elioraea sp.; assembly: GCA_937995555.1. Lineage (GTDB taxonomy): Bacteria > Pseudomonadota > Alphaproteobacteria > Acetobacterales > Acetobacteraceae > Elioraea. Next base: position 7,482 of record CALKJX010000253.1, on the reverse strand, counting down.
GAAGTGAAGTACGTCGCGGTCGGGGGTATCGGGACGTAAAGGGAAACAAGGCGAGGGGCCGCAAGGTCCCTCGTGCACCCCATGAGGGCGCCGCGCCCGCCGGTCGCGGCGCATCACAGCGCCGTCAGTGCAGCTTCACCTCCGGGCTCGGGCGCTGGGAGAACCCGCTGAACAGGCTGCGCCAGAGCACCGGCGTGCGGCCGTGCAGCGCCATCTGATGCATCGTGTAGAGCGAGCGGTACATCAGCCGCGCGAAGTAGCCCTCGACGAAGAAGCTGCGCCCGACCAGGAACCCCATCAGGCTGCCCACCGTGCTGTACTTGCCCAACGACACGAGCGAGCCGAAGTCGCGATAGACGAACGGCTCGAGCGGTCGGCCGGCGAGCCGCCGCTCGATCTGGCGGATCATGTGCGATGCCTGCTGGTGCGCCGCCTGGGCGCGCGGCGGCACAGGCTGGGGATGGCCCGGCCGCGGGCATTGCGCGCAGTCGCCGATCGCGAACACGTCCGGATCGCGCGTCGTCTGCAGGGTTTCGCGGACAACAAGCTGGTTCAGCCGGTTGGTCTCCAGCCCGCCGATGTCGCGCAGCACGTCCGGCGCCTTCACGCCCGCCGCCCACACCACCAGCTCCGAAGGCAGGAGCCGACCGTCCTTCAGCACCACCCCGTCGGCGCGCACCTCGCTGACCGGGGTACCGGTCAGCACCTCGACGCCGAGCCGCTCCAGCAAGCCCCGCGTGGCGTCGGAGATGCGTTCGGGCAGGGCGGGCAGGATGCGCGGCGCCGCTTCGACCAGGCGGATGCGAATGTCGCGCTCGGCATCGATGCGGTCGAGCCCGAAGGCGATCACCGCCCGCACCGTCCGGTGCAGTTCGGCCGCGAGCTCCGTGCCGGTGGCGCCCGCACCGATGATCGACACGTGCAGCTGGCCCGGCCGCACCGGCTCCGCCTGGGCATTGGCACGCAGGCAGGCATTGACAAGCCGGCGATGGAAGCGCGAGGCCTGCTCGGGCGTCTCCAACGGCACGGCGTGCTGCGCCGCGCCGGGCGTGCCGAAATCGTTGGTCACGCTGCCCACCGCGATCACCAGCGTGTCGTAGGGCACCGTCGAGGCGGGCGTCACCTCCCGTCCCTCGTCGTCGCGCGTGGGGCCGATCCGCACCTCGCGCCGGTCCCGGTCGAGCCCCACCATCTCGCCGAGCCGGTAGGTGAAACGATGCCAGCGCGCCTGGGCCAGGTAGTTCAGCTCATGCGCCGCCCGGTCGAGGCTGCCGGCCGCGACCGCGTGCAGCAGCGGCTTCCAGAGATGCGTCCGGCTGCGCTCGATCAGTGTGACATGTGCCCGGCCCGCCTTGCCGAGCGTGTCGCCGAGCCGGGTGACCAGCTCAAGACCGGCAGCCCCGCCGCCGACCACAACGATCCGGTGCGCATCACGGCTGGACGGCCGATCGGTCATGCGGAGGACCCCTGGGTTGGTGTCGGAGGGAGGACTCAAGGGGTTGCGGCGCGCCACGACAAGGGCGAACTGGCTTCGGACCGGCAAGGATCGCCGTGTCCGGCACGGTGCCGCGGCTCCGCTCCGATGACCACAACCACTGCGGTAGTCACTGCGCGCAATAATGGAGTATTAGGAAACCGGGCCCATCTTCGCGGGACCTCAGTGGAGCCCACGCATTCCCCATGGCGCCAGGAACGGCCGACCGACCGGAGGACAGCGAAGGCCGGCCGGCCTCCGGTGTCCGGACGGCAATCGTCGTCGACGACCATGTCGACATCTGCACGGTCGTCACGGCCCAGTTGCGCAAGCTCGGCATCGACGCGCAGGGCGTGACCTCGAAGGACCATCTGCTCCAGGCGCTCGATGCCCCGCACCCCGACCTGCTGCTGCTCGATCTCTCGCTCGGCGACAGCGATGCCGTCGAGATCTTCAGTCTGCTGCACGACCGCGGCTTCGCCGGCCGGGTGGTGCTGATGAGCGGCCATACGGGATCGGTGCTCGACCATGCGCGCCGGATCGGCGAGCGCGCCGGCGTCGAGATCGGCGGCACGCTGCGCAAGCCGTTCCGGCGGCGCGAGCTCGAGGCCGTGGTCTCCGCCTTCGGCGGCGCGGTCGAGGTCGCGCCGCCGCACCGCACCGAGCCCGTCGAGCCGGGACTGCTGCGTGCCGCCCTCGATAACGGCTGGGTCGAGTTCTGGTACCAGCCGAAGATCGATCTCGGCAGCAACCTGATCGCGGGCATGGAGGCGCTGGCGCGCATCCGCCACCCCGAGCGAGGCGTGCTCGCGCCCTCGGCGTTCCTGCCGCCGATCGCGGATGCCGACCTGCACGACCTCACGGTCGCCGCGGCGCGCGCGGCGCTTGCCCTCTGCGCGCGCGCCGGCTCGCACCTGCCGGCCTCGATCAACATCGCCGGCCGCACCATCCTGCGGCCCGGGCTGATCGAGGCGCTGAAGGCGCTCGGCCCAGGCGTGGAGCAGCGGCTGATCCTCGAGATCACCGAGACCGACCTGATCGGCGACCTCGCTGCGGCCGAGGCCTTCGCCACGCGCGCCGTGCTGCACGGCTTCAGCATCTCGATCGACGATTTCGGCACCGGCTACGCCACCTTCGAGCGGCTGCGCCACATCCCCTTCGTCGAGCTGAAGATCGAGCGTGCGATCGTGCATGGCTGCGCCGGGGACGAGGCGCTGCGCCGCATCTGCCGCGCCGCGGTCGAGCTCGGCCACGGCTTCGAGGCGAAGGTGGTCGCCGAGGGGGTCGAGACCCGCGCCGACCGTGATGCCGTGCGCGCGCTCGGCTTCGACCTCGCCCAGGGCTATCTGTTCTCGCCCCCCCTGCCGGCCGACGCCATGCGCGCCCTGCTCGCCGACCGGGCGGGCGTGCTGCCGCGCCGCTGACCGCGCCGGTTCAGCCCAGCGTGATGTTGGCCGCGCGCACCACCGCGCCCCAGCGCGCGACCTCCGCGGTCAGGAACGCCGTGTAGTCCTCCGGGCTCATCCGCCGCGGCGTCGAGCCGGTCTCGACCAGGCGCGCGGCGATCTCCGGCGTGGCCAGCGCCGCCAGCACCTCGGCATTGAGCCGCTCGACGATCGGGCGCGGCAGTCCGGCGGGGCCCGACAGGCCGAACCAGGTCGAGGCGACGAGATCGGGGTAGCCGAGCTCGCGGAAGGTTGGCACCTCGCGCCAGCCCTCGACCCGATCCGCCGCCGTCACCGCCAGCAGGCGGAAGCGCGGGTTGCGCCCGGCCTCCACCAGCGTGGTGATCATCGCGTCGATCTGCCCCGCGGCGACGTCGTTCATCATCGGCCCGGAGCCGCGATAGGGCACGTGCACGGTCTCGATCCCGGCCGCGCGCTTCAGGATCTCCTGCTTTATGTGGCTCGACGTGCCGTTGCCCGGCGAGCCGACCGTGAGCCCGCCGGGCTTCGCCTTAGCCGCGGCGATGAAGCCGGCGAGATCGCGGATCGGGCTGTCCACGTTCACCACCAGCACCGAGGGGATCTCGGCCAGCATGGCGATGTGCGTGAAGTCGCGCACGGCATCGTAGGGGATGTTCGGATAGATCGCCGGGGCGACGCCGTGCGCGGCGATGTTGGAGACGACGAAGCCGTAGCCGTCGGGGGGGCTCTTGGCGATGACGTCGGAGCCGACCGTGCCGCCGGCGCCGGCGCGGTTCTCCACCACCACCGGTTGGCCGAGCACGGTCGAGAGCCGCTGCGCCACCAGGCGGGCGATGAAGTCGGTCGTGCCGCCGGGCGGGAACGGCACGATGACGCGCAGCGGCCGCGTGGGCCAGGACTGGGCCCGCGCCCCCGCCGTGGCAAGCAGCGCGGGAAGGGTGAGCAGCAGGCGTCGGTGCATCCCGGGTCTCCCTGTCAAGCGATCGTGGCGGCCTCGCGCAGCCCGGCGATCATCGAACTGCGCAGCAGATATGCGCGCGCCTTCACCGGATCGGCGGCGGTGCGCTGGAGATCCTCGAGCATCGCGCGCCGTCGCGCGGGATCGCGCTCGCGCATGCGCGCGCGGTTGCGGTCGGCCTGGGCGATGATCTCGCGTTCGGCCACGGGGCGGCGGCGGCGCGTGTAGCGGTCGAGCAGCGCGGCCTCCGCCTCGCCGCACCACACCGCGCGGAGCGTCGCAGCGAGTTCGAAGGCGTCGTGGATGCCGCCGTTCATGCCCATGCCGCCCGACGGGCTGTTGAGATGCGCCGCGTCGCCGGCGAGCAGCAGCCGGCCGACGCGGTAGGTCGGCACGATGCGCTGGTGGATGCGGTAGGGGCGCAGGTCCTGCACCTCGTAGCATTCCGGCCGCGGATGGATCGCCTGCAGCTTGCGCTCGATCGCCGCGGGCGCGAGCGCCTGCTCGACCGTCTCGTCCGGCGCCGGGTAGAGGCTCGCGCGCCACCGGCCGGGCACGCGGAGCAGCGAGAAGGTGCCGGAGGAGGCGGGGCTCTCGGTCCAGATGTAGTTCACGTTCGAAAGGCCCGGCATGACCTCGTGGAACGGGAACGGCGTGGTCGCGAGGATGGTCGTCTCGGGGTAGGTGCCGCCCTCGAAGGCGAGGCCCATGGCACGGCGCACCACACTGCGCGCGCCGTCGCAGCCGATCACGTAGCTTGCGTCGAGCGAGAACCCGTCGCCGGCGGCGCGCGCCCGGTCCGCGTCCTGCGCGACCGAAGTCACGGCGTGGCCGAAGCGCACCTCCGCCAGCGGCTCGGCGGCGAGGGCCGCGAGCAGCAGGCGCGAGAGCTTGTGCTGTTCGGCCTGCAGGCGGAACGGATGCGCGGTATCGGCCGCCAGCACGCCGAGATCGAACTCGGCGCGCTCGCCGGTCTCGTGCATCCGCACCTGCCAGGTCGGCGTGACAAGCCCCCGGGCGATCAGCGGCTCAGCCAGCCCGAGCGTGTCGAGCATGTCGAGCGTGGGCGGATGGAACGTGCTGGCGCGCAGCTCCTCGGCGATGTCGGCCTCAGCCTCCAGCACCACCGCCGGGATGCCGGCGCGGCCGAGCAGCAGCGCGAGCGTCAGCCCGACCGGGCCGGCGCCGACGATCACCACCCGGTCGCGTTCAGCCATGCGGAGCGCCCATCCTGTCCAGGGTCCTGCCGGGATCCATGCCCCGTCGCGGCGGAACGATCCAGCCCGTCCGCATCACCGGCGCGACACCGTGCGCGCGACCGCATCCTGCCAGGCGACGTAGAGCGCGTCGCGGCAATCCGCAGCCATCGCCGGCTCGAAGCGCCGCTCGGCCCGCCAGCGCGCGGCCCAGGCTTCGGGTTCGGGCGCGAGGCCCGATCGCAGCGCGGCGAGATAGGCCGCGCCGAGCGCGGTCGTCTCGGTCACAACGGGCCGGTCCACGGGCGCGCCGAGGATGTCGGCAAGGAACTGCATCGTCCAGTCCGACGCGGTCATGCCGCCGTCCACGCGCAGCACGGAACCGGCGGCCGCGCCCCAGTCGCGCCGCATCGCCTCGATCAGGTCGCGTGTCTGGAACCCCACACTTTCCAGCGCGGCGCGCGCGAGCTCGCGCGGGCCGGTGCCGCGCGTGAGCCCGTAGAGCGCCCCGCGGGCGTCCGCGTCCCACCACGGCGCGCCGAGCCCGGTGAAGGCCGGCACCAGGATCACGCGCTGCGCGGGATCGGCCGCCTCGGCGAGCGCCTGGGTCTCGGCCGCCGAGCCGATCACGCCGAGCCCGTCGCGCAGCCACTGCACGGCCGCGCCGGCAACGAAGATCGCGCCTTCGAGCGCATAGGTGCGCTCTCCGCCGAGCTGCCAGACGATCGTCGAGAGCAGCCGCGCGCGCGACACGACCGGCGCCGCCCCCGTGTTCAGCAGCGCGAAGCAGCCCGTGCCGTAGGTCGATTTCATCATCCCCGGCGCGACACAGCCCTGACCGAGGGTTGCGGCCTGCTGGTCGCCGGCGATGCCGCGGATCGCCACCGCGGCGCCGAGCAGCGCCGGGTCCGTCGTGCCGAACTCGGCGGCGCAGTCGCGGATCTCGGGCAGCAAAGCACGAGGGATGCGGAACAGCGCCAGCAACTCGTCGTCCCACTGCCCGGTGCGGATGTCGCAGAGCAGGGTGCGCGCAGCGTTGGTGGCATCGGTCGCGTGCACCCTGCCGCCGGTCAGCCGCCAGACCAGGAAGGAATCGACCGTGCCGAAGGCGAGCGCGCCCGCCTCGGCGGCCGCGCGCGCGCCGGGCACATGGTCGAGCAGCCAGGCGATCTTGGTGGCGGAGAAGTAGGGATCGGCGAGCAGCCCGGTGCGGGTGGTGATCAGCGCCTCGTGGCCCGCCTCGCGCAGGGCGGCGCAGGCTTCCGCGGTGCGGCGATCCTGCCAGACGATCGCGCGATGGATCGGCGTGCCGGTCGCGCGGTCCCACACCACCACGGTCTCGCGCTGGTTGGTGATGCCGATCGCCGCGACCTTGCGCGCTGCGATGCCGGCCTTGGCGATCGCCGCGCGCATCGTCCCGATCGAGGTCCGCCACAGATCCTCGGCGTCGTGCTCGACCCAGCCGGACTGCGGGAAGTGCTGGGGGAACTCCTCCTGGGCGGTGGCGACGGGCGTGAGTGCCGCGTCGAACAGGATCGCCCGCGTCGAGGTGGTGCCCTGATCGAGCGCGAGAACATAGGTCATCGGCACCCCCGTGAAGCGGTCATTCCGCGGCACGCTGTCCGGGCATGTCGGCCGGTGCGCCCATGAAGCGCGCGAGCGCGGCGACCTCGCCGTTTGACGCGCGCAGCCCGAGCCTGGTGCGACGCCAGAGGATGTCGTCCGGCGTGCGCGCCCATTCGCGCTCGATCATCCAACGCGCCTCGCGCGGGGTGAGGTCGGCGACCAGGGTCGGTTCGGGGCCATCCGCGCCGTCGAGCAGACGGAACGCGTCCGTGCCGAACTGGCGCACCAGCCGCCGCGCGGTGGCGGGCGCGAGCCACGGATGCTGCGCGATGAGTCGCTCGGCGAGCGCGGGCGCGCCGTCATGCGGGAAGTCGCCGCCCGGCAGCGGCGCGGACGCGGTCCAGGCGCCGCGCATCGGCAGATGCGGCGCGAGCCTCGCGAGCGCGGCCTCGGCGAGACGGCGATAGGTGGTGATCTTGCCGCCGAATACCGACAGCAGCGGCGGGGCTCCCGCGGGTGCGTCGAGGCTCAGCACATAGTCGCGCGTCGCCTCCTGGGCCCGCGACGCGCCGTCGTCGTAGAGCGGCCGCACCCCGGCGAAGCTCCACACCACGTCCGCCGGCGTGACCGGCCGGGCGAGGTAGGCGCTGACCGCAGCGCAGAGATAGCGCGTCTCGTCCTCGCCGATCGCGACCGTGCCCGGATCGCCGGTGAAGTCCTGATCGGTGGTGCCGATCAGCGTGAAGTCGCCCTCGTAGGGGATCGCGAAGCAGATCCGCCCGTCCGCGTTCTGGAAGATGTAGGCGTGCGGGCCATCCCACAGCCGGCGCACGACGATGTGGCTGCCCTTCACCAGCCGCA
>CALKJX010000252.1 GCA_937995555.1 uncultured Elioraea sp. | reverse complement strand
GTGGATCTCGTGCTGGCGATGACGGTGAACCCGGGCTTCGGCGGGCAGCGCTTCATCCCCGGGCAGCTCGACAAGATCCGCGCGCTCCGGCGGATGATCGGCGACCGGCCGATCCGCATCGAGGTCGATGGCGGGATCACGCCCGAGACCGCGCCGCTGGTGGTCGAGGCCGGGGCGAGCGTGCTGGTGGCGGGCTCGGCGGTGTTCGGCGCCGCCGACTACGCCGCCGCGATCGCCGCCGCATAGTCGGCAGCACCGAACACCGCGGAGCCCGCGACCAGCACCGACGCCCCGGCCTCGACCGCCAGCGTCGCGGTCTCGGGGGTGATGCCGCCATCGACCTCGATACGGATCGGCCTCTCGCCGATCATGCGGCGGAGTTCGCGAATCTTGTCGAGTTGGGCGGGAATGAAGCGCTGCCCGCCGAAGCCGGGGTTCACCGTCATCGCCAGCACGAGATCCACCCGGTCGAGCACGTGCGCGACCATGCAGGCGGGCGTGGCCGGATTGAGCGACACGCCGGCCTTCCTGCCGAGGCCCCCGATCACCTGGAGCGTGCGGTCGAGATGCGTGCTCGCCTCGACATGCACGATGATCCGGTCGGCCCCGGCGTTGGCGAAAGCCTCGAGATACGGATCCACCGGATCGATCATCAGATGCACATCGAAGCACTTCGCCGAATGCGGGCGCAGCGCGCGCACCACATCGGGGCCGAAGGTGATGTTCGGCACGAAATGCCCGTCCATCACGTCGAGATGGATCCAGTCCGCCCCGGCCGCGTCGACCGCGCGCACCTCCTCGCCGAGCCGCGCGAAATCCGAGGCCAGGATCGAGGGGGCGATCAGCACGTCACGCATCGAACCATCCTTCCCTGAGCGCCGCCCTTCTGGCGCGCGCGACCCGGCCACGCAAGCGCCGCCACAGCGGAAGCGGGGGTCGACTTCTTCCTGAGCAGGTCTAACATGGCCATGCTTATGGTCCGCGCCCGGGACGGGACGGAGACATGGACAACCCCGAACGCACGCTCGGCTTCCTGCTGCACGATGTCGCGCGTCTGTTGCGCAAGCGCTTCGAGCAGAACGCGCGCGATCTCGGCCTGACCCGCGCGCAGTGGCAGGTGCTCGCGCATCTCGCGCGCAACGAGGGCATCCACCAGGGCGGCCTCGCCGACATCCTCGAACTCGAACCGATCTCGCTCGGCCGCATCCTCGACCGGCTCCAGGCCGCGGGTCTCGCCGAGCGCCGCCCGCACCCGAAGGACCGCCGGGTCTGGCTGCTCTATCTGCGTCCCAAGGCGCATCCCGTGCTGGAGAAGATGCGCGCGATCGGCGCGGCGACGCGCGCCGAGGCGCTCGCCGGCGTGCCGGAGGCCGAGCGCGAGCAGCTCATCCACATCCTGACGACGATGAAGGAGAACCTGATCGCGGCCTCGGCGAACGGCACCGCCGAGAAGGTCGCGCGCCTTGGCTGACGCGCGCACCCGCGCCCTGCCGCCCGGCGAGACAGGCGAGCGCACCGGGCAGACGGTGGCGCGGCTGCGCGAGACCGAGGCGCCGCCGCGCGAGCCGCCCGCGCCCACGCGTCCGACGGTCGCGCAGCGCCAGCGCCGGCGCGTCGTGCTGCTGCTCCTCGGCCCGCTCGCCCTGCTGGCCCTCGGGCTGCACCTCTATCTCGCCGGGGGGCGCATCGTCTCCACGGACAATGCCTATGTCCGCGCCGAGCGGATCGACATCGCCACCGACGTGCCCGGCTTCGTCGCCGAGGTGGCAGTGGCGGAGAACCAGATCGTCGAGCAGGGGCAGCTCCTGTTCCGGCTCGACGACGAGTCCTACCGGATCGCGCTCGCCGCGGCGCTGGCGCGGCTCGCAAGCGTGCGCAACGAGCTCTCCACGCTGCGCGCGACCTACCGCGAGAAGCTCGCCGAGCTCGACCAGGCGCGCACCGATGTCGCCTTCTACCAGGCGCAGTTCCGCCGCCAGCAGGCACTCTCGGCGCGCGGCGTGGCGGCGCAGATGGCGCTCGATCAGGCGCGGCGCGATGTCGACGCGGCGCGCGCGCGTGTCGCGGTGGCCGAACGCCAGGTCGAGGCGACCCTCGCGGCCCTGGGCGGATCAGCCGATCTCGATCCGGAACTGCATCCGCGCTTCCAGGAGGCGCGTGCCGAGGTGGACCGTGCCGAGCGCGACCTGCGCCGCACCCGCGTGCACGCCCCGGTCGCCGGCGTCGTGACGCATGTGCACCATCTGCCGCAGGGCGCCTATCTGCCGGCCGCGCGCGCGGCCTTCGTGCTGGTCGCGACCGACACCATCTGGGTCGAGGCGAGCCCGAAGGAGACGGCGCTCACGCATGTGCGGGTCGGCAACCCCGCGACCGTGCGCGTCGACACCTATCCCGGGGTGCGCTTCGCCGCCCGCGTCGCCTCGATCAGCCCGGCCTCGGGGGCCGAGTTCGCCGTGCTGCCGCCGCAGAACGCGTCGGGCAACTGGGTGAAGGTGGTGCAGCGGATCCCGATCCGGCTGACGCTCGACCTGCCCGCGGACGCGCCGAAGCTGCGCGCGGGCATGAGCGTCGTGGTCGAGATCGACACGGGCCAGGAGCGCAACCTCGCCGGGCTGTTCCGCGATCTCCGCCGCTGGCTGGGACTCTAGCCGCCGATGACGGGCGTGCCGGGCGCGCCGAACCGCACCATCCTGATCCCCTGCGTGATGCTCGCCGTCATCATGCAGATCCTCGACACCACGATGGCGACGATCGCGCTGCCCTACATGATGGGCGAGCTCTCGGCCACACTCGACCAGATCAACTGGGTGCTGACCTCCTACATCGTCGCCGCCGCGATCTCGACGCCGCTCAGCGGCTACCTCGCCAACCGGTTCGGCCGGCGCAAGGTGCTGATGACGACCATCACCGGCTTCACCATCGCCTCGATGCTGTCGGGCATGGCGACCTCGCTCGAGCAGATGGTGGTGTTCCGGCTGATGCAGGGGATGTTCGGCGCGCCGCTGGTGCCGCTCTCCCAGGCGACCATGCTGGACACCTATCCGCGCGAGCAGCACGGCTCGGCGATGGCGCTGTTCGGCGTCGGCGTGATGGTCGGCCCCGTGCTCGGCCCCACGCTCGGTGGCGTGCTGACCGAGTTCTTCCACTGGCGCTGGGTGTTCACCATCAACGTGCCGGTGGGGATCGTCGCCTTCCTCGGCCTCTCGGCGGCGATGCCGCGCACCGAGCCGAAGCCGATCGGCTTCGACTGGTTCGGCTTCGCGACCCTGGGCATCGCGGTCGGCTCGTTCCAGCTCATGCTCGACCGCGGCGAGCGGCTGAACTGGTTCGACTCCACGCTGATCACGACGCTCGCCCTCTCCGCCGCCCTCGGCTTCTACCTGTTCGTGGTGCACACCGCGACCGCGCGCCGGCCCTTCATCGATCCGCGCCTGTTCCAGGACCGCAACTTCATCCTCGGGATGGGATTCATCTTCGTCGTCGGCATCCTGCTGCTCGCCACGATCGCGCTGCTCTCGCCGTTCCTCCAGACCATGCTCGGCTATCCGGTGCTGACGGCGGGGCTGATCGCCTCGCCGCGCGGAATCGGCACGATGATCTCCATGCTGCTGGTCGGGCGGCTGATCACGCGGATCGATCCGCGCCTGCTGCTGTCCTTCGGCTTCGGCTGTGCGGCCGTGTCGCTCTGGGAGATGTCGGGCTTCACGCCGCAGGTCTCGCAGGCGGCGATCATCCGCACCGGCATGGTGCAGGGCTTCGGGCTCGGCTTCATGTTCGTCCCGCTGACCACGATGACCTTCTCGACGCTCGCGCCGGAGCTGCGCAACCAGGCGACGGCGATGTACGCGCTGATGCGCAATCTCGGCGCCTCGATCGGCATCGCCGTGGTGATCTTCCTGCTGGTGCGCGACACCCAGGTGATCAACGCGACGCTCGTGCAGCACGTGACCCCGTTCAATCCGGCGCTGCGCCTGCCGGGTGTCGCCGAGCTCTGGAGTCTCCAAACGGTCGCGGGGCGGATGGCGCTCGCCGGGATGGTGTACCGCGAGGCACGCGCGATCGCCTACATGAACGATTTCCGCCTGCTCGCGCTCCTGGCACTCGCGGCCATGCCGATGACGGCCCTGCTGCGCCGGCCCGGGCCGCGCCGCCCGGTCGGCGCGACGGGCTGACGGTCAGGCGAGCCTGAGCATCGCCGCACCGCCGGCGATCGCCGCCCGGGATCAGCGCGACCCCGACCCACCCGCCGGGGCCGAGCGCCTCGGCGAGCAGCGCCCCGCCCGGCCCGGCCACGATCGGCGGCGCGGTGCCCCGCAGCGGCGGGCAAGCGGTGCTCATCTCCCCGGCGCGATGGGCGGCGGCCACGAGCGCGAAATGGCCGACATGGAGCACCACCGCGGCGGCGAAGCGGGACCAGCTGCCGCGCGCCGGGATCGGCCGGAACGGCACGGACGTCGCGCAGCCAGGGCCGCGCCGGGCAGCACCCGCAGCATGACGTCGGCGGGCACGCGCGTCGTTCCGGCGATGGATCTGACGGTTCTCTTGCAGCGGCCGCCCCGTCGCGCGAAGACGGAGGACCGGGCCCGGTTGCCGGCACCGCCCGCTGCCCTCTCACCATGCGCGCCGAACCCTGCTAGACGCGGCGCCCATGACCGATCCCGCCGCGATCGCGCTGCTGCCGCCCGGCTTGCGCGACCTCCTGCCGCCCGACGCCGAGACCGAGGCCGCCGCGATCGAAGCGATGGGCGCGGTGTTCGCCGCGCACGGCTACGAGCGGGTGAAGCCGCCGCTCCTGGAGTTCGAGGAAGGGCTGCTGGGCGGGTCGGGCGCCGCCACGGCGGACGTCACCTTCCGGCTGATGGACCCGGTCAGCCAGCGCATGATGGGGCTGCGCGCCGACATCACGCCGCAGGTGGCGCGCATTGCCGCGGTACGGCTCGGACGCTCGCCCCGGCCGCTCAGGCTCTCCTATTCCGGCCAGGTGCTGAGGGTGCGCGGCTCGGAGCTGCGCGCCGCGCGCCAGTTCGCCCAGG
>CALKJX010000251.1 GCA_937995555.1 uncultured Elioraea sp. | reverse complement strand
AGCAGTTCCTCGCGCGGGATGGCGCGGATCTCGTGCTCCCAGCCGATGACCGGCCGGCCGTAGGGGTGGTTGAGATAGAGCAGGGTCGCGAGCCGCTCGCGGAAGCGGCGCGCAGGCACGTTGTCGATCACCTGCCGCCGCTCCTCGAGGATGACGAGCCGTTCCGACTCCGTCTCCTGCGGGTCGATCACCAGGTTCGCCATGCGGTCGGCCTCCATCCGCATGACGAGTTCCAGCCGGTCGGCGGCGACCTGCTGGAAGTAGCCGGTGTAGTCGTGGCCGGTGAAGGCGTTGTCGCGCCCGCCCTCGCGCGCCACGCGGCGCGAGAACTCGCCGGGGGCGAGCGTGGTCGTGCCCTTGAACATCATGTGTTCGAGGAAATGCGCCATGCCGGAGAGTCCGGGCGGCTCGTCGGCGCCGCCGACCCGGTACCAGATCATGTGTGCGACCACCGGGGCGCGGCGCATCGGGATCACCGCCGCGGTCAGCCCATTGGGCAGCGTGAAGGTCTCGGCACCGAACACCGGCGTGCTGGTGGGGCGGGCGAGGGCCGGGGTGGAGGCTGCAAGCATCGCGGCGGCCGGCAGGCCGGCGATCACGGAACGGCGGTCGAGCTCGGGCATGGGTCCCTCCGCGCCGAGACATGGCCGCGCGGCCGCGTCGCGTCCAGGCGCGAGGCCGTGAGGGCCCTCAGAACAGGCCTTCGAGCAGGCCCCGGCGGCGGCGCTGGATGATCGGCGTGTCGCCCGCGGTGACGTCGCGGCCGAGCGCGGCGGCCTCGCGCAGCCGCTGCGCCTCGCGCTGCGGGTCCACCGCCACGCCCGGGGTTTCCGGGCGGCGCCAGAACAGCAGCCGGTCGGTCAGCGAGCGGTCGGTCTCGGCCAGCAAGGTCCGGTCGGTCTCGATCTGCTGGCGCAGATCGGGCGGCGGGGTCGGACCCGCGGCGGCGAGCAGCGCGGCTTCGCCGGCGGAGACCCCCGCCCGGGGCGCCACGGGAACCGTGCCCGTCACGGTGCGCGCGACCAGCAAGCCCTGGGCCGCGTCCCGCGCGGCCATGTCCTGCGGGCGGGGCGCGCCGGGGCGCGGCGGGCGGAGCGCGAACTCGGGCGGCATCGACAGCGGCGCCTGGGTCTGCACCTGGAACTCGTCCGGCGGATCGCGCGTGAAGCCGAAGGTGCGCGCGGCATCCCCCCCGCAGGCCGCAAGCAGCGGCGCGGCGAGCACGGATGCCAGCAGGAGGCGGCTCGTCATGCTCCCTCCCTAGCGCCGGGCTGTGGCCGGAGCAAGGCGTGCGCGACCAGCAGCCCGACGCCGATCACGATCGCGCTGTCGGCGACGTTGAACACGTACCAGTGCCAGCCGAAGGCGTGCAGGTCGACGAAGTCCACCACCGCGCCGAAGCGGACGCGGTCGATCACGTTGCCGACCGCGCCGCCCAGCACCAGCCCGAGCGCAACCGCCGTCCAGCGGTCGGGCGCCCGGACGAGCCAGGCCAGCAGCGCGGCGGCGACGGCGAGCGCGATCGCGGCGAGCGCCCAGGGGTGCCACCAGGCATCGCCGGCCAGCAGGCCGAAGGTGACGCCGCGGTTCCAGACCATGGTCAGGTTCATGAAGGGCGTGACCTCGACCCGCCCCACCTGGGGCAGGCGGACGACCTCGAGGATCCACCACTTGGTGGCCTGGTCGAGCGCGAGGATCAGCGCGGCAAGGGCGAGGCCGAGGCGCAGCATCCCGTCAGGCGGCGCGCCGGGCCAGCACGCCGGACGTCACCGCGTCATGGCAGCGGTCGCAGAGCCCTGGATGATCCGCATGCGTCCCGACCTCGGGCAGCACCTTCCAGCAGCGCTGGCATTTCACCCCCGCGGCCTTCGCGGGCAGCACGGCGACCCCCTCGATCCCCGCGACGGTGAAGGCCTCCGCCGGCACCTCGTCGGCGAGGGTCATCCCCGAGGTGATGCAGATCTCCGCCCAGCCCGCGGCATCGAGCAGCGAACGATCGGCTTCCGGCACGGCGAGCACGGGCGCGGCCTGGAGCGAGGCGCCGATCCGTCCCTCGGCCCGCTCGCGCTCCAGCGCGCCGGTGACGACGCGGCGGATCTCGCGGATGCGCGCCCAGCGCGCCGCGAGCGCCTCGTCGCGCCACGCGGCCGGGATCGCCGGGAAGGTCTGCAGATGCACGCTCTCCTCCTCGCCCGGGAAGCGCGCGAGCCAGGCCTCCTCGGCGGTGAACACCAGCACCGGCGCGAGCCACGTCGCCAGACAGCGGAACACGTGATCGAGCACCGTGCGGCAGGCGCGCCGGCGCGGGCTGTCGGCGCGGTCGCAGTAGAGCGCGTCCTTGCGGATGTCGAAGTAGAACGCGCTGAGGTCGGTGGCGCAGAACTGATGCAGCTCGGCGAACACGCCGGTCCACTCGAAGGTCTCGGTCGCCGCGCGCACATGCGCGTCGAGCTCGGCGAGCCGGTGCAGCACCCAGCGCTCGAGCTCGGGCATCTCGCCGACCGGCACGCGCTCGGCCTCGTCGAACGCATCGAGCGCGCCGAGCAGCCAGCGCAGCGTGTTGCGGATGCGGCGGTAGAGCTCGGCCTGCTGCTTCAGGATCTCCCTGCCGATGCGCAGATCCTCGGTGTAGTCGGACGCCATGACCCAGAGCCGCAGGATGTCGGCGCCGTACTCGGCGATCACCTCCTGGGGGCTGACCGTGTTGCCGAGCGACTTCGACATTTTTCGCCCCTGCTCGTCGACGACGAAGCCGTGGGTGAGGATCGCGTCGTAGGGCGCGCGGCCGCGCGTGCCGCAGGCCTCCAGCAGCGAGGAGTGGAACCAGCCGCGATGCTGGTCCGAGCCCTCGAGGTAGAGATCGGCCGGCCACTTCAGCGCGTCGTTGCCCTCCAGCACGAAGGCGTGGGTCGATCCGGACTCGAACCACACTTCCACGATGTCGCGGATCTGCTCGTAGTCCTCGGACCTGTGGTCGGTGCCGAGGAAGTCCTGCGCCGGGCGCGTCCACCACGCATCCGACCCTTCGGCCTCGAAGATGGCCACCGTGCGCGCCATCACGGCCGGGTCGCGCAGCGGCTCGCCGGTGCGGCGATCGACGAAGATCGCGATCGGCACGCCCCAGGCGCGCTGGCGGCTGATGCACCAGTCGGGACGCGAGGCGATCATCGACCGGAGCCGGTTCTGGCCCTGGGGTGGGACGAAGCGTGTCGCCTCGATCGCGGCCAGCGCCGGCGCGCGCACGCCCTTCGGCCCGTCCATGGCGATGAACCATTGCGGGGTGTTGCGGAAGATCAGCGGCGCCTTGGAGCGCCAGGAATGCGGATAGGAGTGGACCAGCGTGCCGCGCGCTAGCAGGGCGCCCGCCTCGGCGAGCGCAGCGCAGACGGGATCAGCTGCCTTGTAGACGTGCACGCCCGCGAACAGCGGCACGTGGGGGAGGAACAGCCCGTCGCCGCCCACCGTGTCGGGCGTGGGCAGGCCGTTCGCCTGGCCGAGCAGCCAGTCGTCCTCGCCATGGCCCGGCGCGATGTGCACGAAGCCCGTGCCGGCCTCGGTGGTGACGAACCCGCCCGGGAAGGCGGGCACGTCGAAGTCGTAGCCCTTGCCGCGCAGGGGATGCGCGCAGATCGTGCCGGCGAGGTCGCGCCCCTTCAGCACGCGCCGGACCACGTGCTGGGTGACGCCGATCGTCTTCTCCACTTCCGGCCAGAGCGGCAGCGCCACCAGCAGATGCTCGCCCGTGCGCGCGGCCGAAGCCTCGGCCACGCCCTCGACCACGACCAGCGCGTAGTCGATGTCCTCGCCATAGGCGACCGCGCGGTTGCCGGGGATGGTCCAGGGCGTGGTGGTCCAGATCACGATCGAGGCCCCGGCGAGATCGGGCGCGGAGGGCGTGACGATCGGGAAGCGCACCCACACCGTGGTGGATGTGTGGTCGTGGTACTCGACCTCGGCGTCCGCGAGCGCGGTCTTCTCCACCGGGCTCCACAGCACCGGCTTGGCACCGCGATAGAGCGACCCGTTCAGCAGGAACTTCCCGATCTCCCCCGCGATGATCGCCTCGGAGCGGAACTCCATCGTGGAGTAGGGGTTCCACCAGTCGCCGGCGACGCCGAGACGGATGAATTCCGCGCGCTGCACGCCGAGCCAGTGCTCGGCATAGGCGCGGCACTCGGCACGGAACGCGACCGGATCGACCGCGTCCTTGTCGCGCCCTGCCGCGCGATACTGCTCCTCGATCTTCCACTCGATCGGCAGGCCGTGGCAGTCCCAGCCGGGCACGTAGTTGGCGTCGTAGCCGGCCATCTGCTTGGCGCGGTTGATCACGTCCTTCAGCACCTTGTTGAGCGCGGTACCGATATGGATGTGGCCGTTGGCGTAGGGCGGGCCGTCATGGAGGACGAACTTCTCGCGGCCTTGAGAGGCCGTGCGCAGCCGCCCCCACAGGTCCAGGCGCGCCCAGCGCTCCAGCATCGCCGGCTCGCGCTTGGGCAGCTCGCCCCGCATCGGGAAGGAGGTCGCGGGCAGGAAGACGGTGTCGCGGTAGTCGCGCTTGCTGTCGCTCATCGGATCGGTCCGGTTCGGATTCGTGGCGTGGGGCGTGACCCGGCGCTCTCAGCCGAGCGCCGGGACCGTGATTCGTGCGTGCCGCGACCCGTGCATGGACGTCCGATACCGCCCCGGTGCCGGGCGGTCAACGAAGGTGGCGGAACGGCGCGTTTCCGATCTGTGCCGTCCCGGCACGAAAGGGGGGCGGCCCCGCTGGGCCGCCCCCCGAACACCGTGCTCGAATGAACGCGGTCGGCGATCAGACGCGGCGGCGCGCGGCGAAGCCGAGGCCGAGCAGGCCCATCCCAAGCAGCGCCAGCGAGGCCGGCTCGGGAACGGGGCGGGTGTCGCGCTCGACGCTGCCGACGAGCCAGGCGCGGTTCTCCTGGTTCTCGGCCGTCCAGAACTCGGTCAGGGCCGGATCGGTCAGCGGGTTGCCGCCGACAGCGATGAAGCCCTTGAT
>CALKJX010000250.1 GCA_937995555.1 uncultured Elioraea sp. | reverse complement strand
CTCGATCGGGTTCGGGTCGGGGGGTATTTCGGCAGGAAGATGAGCTTGGCGCCGGCGGCGCGAATGGCGGCGCGGACCGCGCGGCCTCGGTGGCTGCCGGGATTGTCGATGACGACGATGTCGCCGGGGCGCAGGCTGGGGCGAGGACCTGCTCGACATGGAGCCGGAAGCGCTCGCCGTTGATCGGGCCGTCGATGAGCCAAGGCGCCTCGACGCGGTCGCGGCGCAAGGCGGCCAGGAAGGTCAGGGTCTTCCAGCGGCGATGCGGGACCTTGGCCTTAAGCCGGTGCCCGCGCGGCGCCAATGCCTCCGCGCCCCGGCCTCTCTCCCCACCGATTATCCCAATCGTCCGATCAAGTCGAGACTTACCCACATCAGATCCGGTCCGCGTAGGGGAATCCCTCGTAAGTCAGAGCCGGCAGGAATTGGTATTGTTCGAGGTGTCCAACCGTCGCCGCGACCTTCTCCAACGGATCGCCCTGCGCGGAGAGTTCCCGAAGACGCTCCTGCACATCCCAGAACCCAGACTGCCGTCCCGCCATCTTCGCCTCCCGCCCCATCGATCCGGGCAGACGGAAACACGCCATGCGCGCCAACGCCGGCACGGTTTCCGGAGGTGGCCACATCACTCGCGCGTCAGGGAATCCCACACGTGAGTCAAGAGCCATAGGAGTTGGTATAAACGGTCACGCCATAGAGCCGCGCCGCCGCCTCCGCCGAGACCAGCCCGTCGGCGACATCGCGCCGCACGAGCGCCGGATCGCGCTCGCGCGGGTCGCCCATGCCGCCCCCGCCAGGCAGGTGCAGCACCAGCCGACGCCCCTCGGGGATGATCTGGAACCCCTTGGTGCGCAGCACCGTGCCGTCGTCCAGCAGTACCGCGCCGGGCGCGCCATCGCCGCCGCCGAACCGGCCCTTCGGTGCGTTCGCGACCCGATCGAAGATAGCGTTCACCGCGAACTCGGCGTCGCCCTTGGTGCCGATCACCATGATCTGGCCGCATCCCCCGCGCGTCCTGCCCGCACCCGCACTGTCCGGCCGCAGCTCCTTGGTCCAGAAGATCACCGGCGCGACGTTCTCGGTCGCCTCCACCGGCATCGTCCGTACGCCCGAGGGGAAAGCGATGCCGGAGAGCCCGTCCTTCGTCGCGCGCGCGCCGGTGCCGCCCGAGTTGAAGCTGATGATCTCGAAGTCGGGCAGCCTCGCCCTCTGCCCCGACACCTGCGGCCCGCCGCGCAACGGCGGGTTCCACAGGCAGGAGGACCCCTCGGCGGCGACGCGCTCCGGCACGGCCTGGGCGAGGCAGCCCATCATCAGGTCGGGCAGGAGCTGGCCGATCACGTGGCGCACGCTCACCGGATACGGGCGTGGGGCGTTGAGGATGCAGCCTTCTGGGATGGCAATGCGGAAGGGCTGGAGGCTCGCCCAGTTGTTCGGGATCTCGGGCGCCACCACCACCTTCAGCCCGAAGCACGTGTAGGCGCGGCAATAGGCGGGCGGGACGTTGATGCCGCGCGTCGAGAGCCCGGAGGTGCCGGCATAGTCGACGTCGATCGTCGCGTCATGCACGGTCAACCTGGCGCGCAGCGTCACCGGCGCCTCGTAGCCGTCCGAGCGTATCTCGGCCTGCCACGTGCCGCGCGGCAGCTTCGCGATCTCCGCCTCGGTCGCACGCAGGCTGGCCTCGAAGATCGCCTCGGCCAGGGGGGCGAGGCTCTCCATGCCGAACTCGTCCATCATCTCGATCAGGCGCTTCGCCCCGGCATCGTTGCAGGCGCACAGCGAATAGACGTCGCCTTCCAGCTCGACCGGCGTGCGGCTGCCCGCGCGCAGGAAGTCGAAGAAGGTCTCGTTCGCCCGCCCTTCCTCGAAGCACTTCACGATCGGGATGTAGAGCCCCTCTTCGAACACGCTTCGACCCTCGGGCCCCATGCCGAGCCCGCCGATGTCGATGATGTGGGCGGTGTTGGCGAACAGCCCGACGATGCGCCCGTCCTTGAACGCGGGCGTGACCACGGTCAGGTCGTGCAGATGCCCCGTGCCGAGCCAGGGATCGTTGGTGATGTAGTGATCGCCGGGCTTCATCGTCTCGGCCGGGAACTTGGCGAGGAAATGCGACACCGACTCCATCATCGAGTTCACGTGGCCCGGCGTGCCGGTGACCGCCTGCGCCAGCATCCGGCCCTTGAGGTCGAAGATGCCGGCCGAGAGGTCGCCCGCCTCGCGCACGGTCGTGCTGAACGCCGTGCGGATCATCGTCTGCGCCTGTTCCTCGACCACGGCGATCAGGCGGTTCCACATGATCTGGGTCTGGATCTTGGCGATCGCTGCATTCGCTGCCGTCGCGGGGGCCATGTCGGTCATCGGTCGAACTCCCTCAGCCCTGGCTCAGGCGAATGTAGCCGAACGCGTCGATCTCCGCGCGCCAGCCGGGGCCGACCAGCGTCGAGGTCTCGTCCTCGGCGATGATCGCGGGCCCGTCGAGCGTCGCACCGGGCGGCAGCGACGTGCGGTCGTAGATCGCCCACTCCGACACGCCGCCGGTGGTGGTGTCGCGCACCGCCTGGGTGCGCGCGGGCGTCGCGCGGGTGCGCGCGGGCGCAGGCTTCGGCGCCGCGACCGGCGGCGACACGGTCGCAACCGTCACCGCGAAGGAGAGGATCTCGACATCCGATCCCGGCACCGGCCGGTCGTAGAACGCCGCGTAGAGCCGGTCGTACTCCGCGCGGATCGCGGCGACATCCGCGTCGGTCAGCACACGCGCGGGGATCGGCACGGCGATCTCGTGGCCTTGGCCGACATAGCGCATGTAGCCGACCCGATGCTCCTCGGTCGCCGCTCCCTGCGCGCCGAGCGCGACGATGGCTGCCGCTTCCGCCTGCATCTCGGCCAGAAGTGCGTTGACCGCGGCAAGGTCGAAGCTCGCGAAGCGCTGGTAGAGGCTTTTGACCACCTCGTAGGCGACGGGTGCGCGCAGGAAGCCGATCGCGCTGCCCACGCCGGCGCCGGACGGCACGAGCACCTGGCGGATGCCGATCTTCTCGGCCACGCGATAGCCGTGCACCGGGCCGCCGCCGCCGAAGGCGATCAGCGTGCGGCCTTCCAGGTTCTTGCCGGACTCGATCGCATGCACGCGCGCCGCGTTCGCCATGTTCTCGTCCACCATCTCGACCACGCCGAGGGCGGCCATGGCCGGGTCGATCCCGAGCTTCGACCCGACATGTGCATCGAGCGCCCTGCGCGCCGACTCGGGATGCAGCGCGAGCTTGCCGCCGGCGAAGCGGCTGGGATCGTAGCGGCCAAGCGCGAGGTTCGCATCCGTGACCGCCGGCTTGTCGCCGCCGCGGCCGTAGCAGGCCGGCCCAGGATCGGCGCCCGCGCTCTCGGGGCCGACGGCGATCCGCCCCAACGCATCGACATTCGCGATCGATCCGCCGCCGGCGCCGATCTCAACCATCTCGATCACGGGGATGCGCAGCGGCAGCCCCGAGCCCTTCTTGAATCGCCCGACACGCGCGACCTCGAAGGTACGGGACGCCTGCGGCCGGCAGTCGTCGATCAGGCAGACCTTCGCGGTCGTTCCACCCATGTCGTAGGACAGCACGTCGGCGATGCCGCATTCGCGCGCGATGCTGGCCGCGAAGATCGCGCCGCCCGCGGGGCCGGACTCGACCAGGCGGATCGGGAAGCGGCACGCGGTCTCGACCGTGGTCAGCCCGCCGCCGGAGAGCATCAGGAACAGCGGGCAGGTGGTGCCGAGGTCGCGCAGGCCGCTCTCAAGCCGCGTCAGGTAGCGGCTCATCAGCGGCTGCACATAGGCGTTGGCGACGGTGGTCGAGAACCGCTCCCACTCGCGCATCTCCGGCGAGACCTCGGAGGAGAGGCTGATCGGGATGTCGGGCAGTTCCTCGGCGAGAATCTCTCGCGCGCGGCGCTCATGCACGGGATTGACGAAGGCGTGCAGGAAGCCGATCGCGATCGCCTCCACGCCTTCCGCCGTCAGCACCGGCACCAGCGCGCGCAAACCGGCCTCGTCGAGCGGGCGCAGCACATGGCCCTCATTGTCGAGCCGCTCGCTCACCGGCAGGCGCAGCCGCCGCGGCACGAGCGGCTCGGGCAGCACGATCTGGAGGTCGTACTGGTCGTAGCGCGCCTCGTTGCCCAGCGCGAGGACGTCGCGGAACCCCTCGGTCGTGATCAGCGCGGTCTTCGCCCCCTTGCGCTCGATCAGTGCGTTGGTCGCAAGGGTTGTGCCGTGGATGACCAGAGACAGGTCCGAGGGCGCGAGACCCGCGTCCGCGAGGATCGTGCGCATGCCCTGCATCACACCTTCCTCGGGCGCGGCCGGTGTGGTCAGCACCTTGGTCGTCCAGCGCAGCGCGCCGTTCTCCAGCGCGAGATCGGTGAAGGTGCCGCCGATATCGACGGCGAGACGCACGCTCACGACGAGGCCTCCGCCATCCAGCGCTGCAACACGGAGGTTGCCTGGGCGAAATCCTCCGTCCGCATGTCCTCGTCGGGGTTGTGGCTGCCGTTCTGGTTGCGCACGAAGATCATCCCCGCCGGGATGCCGGCGGCAGCGAAGGCGGCTGCGTCATGCCCGCCGCCCGAGGGCATCACCTTGTACGCGATGCCGAGATCGCGCGCGGCCTTGGCCAACCCCTCGCGCACGCCCTGGTCCATCAGCCCCGGCTGCGAGTCGCGCTCTGTCCCGAGCTCGAACCGCACGCCGCGCCTCGCCTCGATCTCCGGCACCATCCGGTGCAGGGCAGCGAACAGCGCGTCGCAGTTCGCGCGATCGACGCTGCGCACATCCAGCTCGAACCGCGCCTCGCCGGGGATCTTCGTGAAGCCGGCCTCGGCTGTCGTCGCGAGCACGCAGAAGGTGCAGACGAGTTCGCGCCCCAGCGCATCCAGCCGCGCCCATTCCTCGTCCAGACGATGCGCGAGTTCAGCGAGCGCGATCGCTGCGTCGTGGCGGTATTTGCGCGGCGTCGCCCCCGAGTGGTCGTACTTGCCGAGCACGCGCGCCGCGCGCAGCCGGCGTGAGCCGGGAATGCCGGTGACAATGCCGACGGGAATGCCTTCGACATCCAGCACCGGCCCCTGCTCGATATGCAGTTCGACGAAGACAGCGACAGCGTCGCGCGTCAGGCTCGCACGACCCGCGCGCGCTGCCTCCGGATCGAACCCCTCCTCGGCCATGTGCTCGGCGAGCGTCCGCCCGCTGTCCTGGCGGCGGATGTCGAGCTCCTCCGGCGCCATCCGCCCGAGGGCGCCGCGGCTGCCGGGATAGGAGGTCGGAAACCACGATCCCGCCTCCTCGGCGCGGATCGCCATCACCGTCACGTCACGACCGGGCGTGAAGCCCGCGCGCACCATGCCCGCGACGGCGGCCAGCCCGGCGACCACACCGGCGGCGCCGTCGTAGTTCCCGCCGCGCGCCACACTGTCGAGATGGCTGCCGACGATCACCTTCGGCGCGGCGCGGTCCGCGCCGGGCAGGGTGAGGAACCGATTGCCCATATGGTCGGTCGCGATCTCCAGCCCGATCGCCTGCGCCTCTGCCAGCACGATCTCGTGCGCGATCCGCTCGCCGGGACCGTAGGCCTCGCGCGTGATGCCGACGCCGTCATGGGTGCGCGCACGCAGCGCCTCGAACACGCGCGCCGCCAGATCGAGGTCCGGCGTCAGGTTGGCAAGCATCTCAGCCCTCATGCGTGGCAGCCGGGGTCGTGAAGATCCGCGCGGCCTCGGCGTAGTCGTCGAGTTCCATCGACTCGGCGGGGTCGTCGCTGCCGTTCTGGTTGCGGATGAACAGCATCGCCGCTGGCACGCCGGTGTCGTGGAAGGAAAGCGCGTCGTGTCCGCCTCCGGACGGCGTCTCGTGCACCGCGATGCTGCGCGCGGGCGGCGGTGCGCAGCCGATCGAGCAGCGCGTCGTTCAGGAAGCCTGGCTGCGGCGAGGTGTCGGCGCCAGGGGAGACACTGACGTGGCACGTCGCCTCGGCCTCGGCGGTCAGCGCATCGAGCCGCGCGCGCATCGTCTGGAGCGCCGGCAGATCGACACTGCGGATATCGAGCGTGAAGCGCGCCTCGCCCGGCTCACGGCTCCAGGTCGCCCATTCCGGATCGACGCCGATCACGCCGAACGTCGCCATGATGCGGTGGCCGGCGGCGTCCAGCCGATCCCGCGCCGCGTTCGGCGCGGCGATGATGTGCGCGAGGGTCGCGACCGCGTCGCGGCGGCGGCGTTTCGGCGCGCTTCCGACATGGGCGCACGCGCCGCGGATCACCGCGTTGCGGAAGCGATAGCCGCCGCTGATCGAGGGCACGATGGCCACCGCGCGATCGGCCTCCAACAGCTCGGGGCCCTGCTCGATATGCGCCTCGACGAAGCCGGCGAGCCGCGCCGGATCGAGGTGACGCCTGCCGGCCCGGATCGCGTCGGGATCGAAGCCGAGCTCGGCCATGTGCGCGGCCGGGCTCAGCCCGGTATCGCTCCGACGGAGATCCGGCGCCTCGGCCGGCAGGCGCCCGAGCGCGGCCTTGGAGCCGGGGAGAGAGACCGGGAACCACACAGTCTCCTCGGCGCGTGTCATCATCACGGCGACATCGGCGCGGGGCTGCACGCCCGCCGCGCGTAACCCGGCAAGTGCCGCCAGCCCCGCGATCACCCCGGCCGTACCGTCGAAATTGCCGCCATGGCGCACCGAGTCGAGATGGCTGCCGATCAGCCGCGTGCGCGCGCCACGATCGGTGCCCGGCAGGGTGACGCAGGTGTTGCCGGCGAAATCGCGCGATACGTCGAGCCCGCATCTACGCGCAGCCTCGATGCAGATCGCGTGCGCCTGCTCCACGCCCGCGCCATGCGTACCGCGTGTGCCACCCGGTGGATCGAGGCACGCCTCGCGCAGCCCGGGGAACAGGCGGTCCGCGAGCGCGGGATCGGGCTCGATCGCGTGCGGCGTGGTCACGTCAGATCGCGCGGACGTTGCCGCCGTCCACGCGGATGATGCTGCCGGTGACGTAGGACGCCTTCTCGGAGGCGAGGAAGGCGGCGACCGCACCGTACTCCTCCGGCGTGCCGTAGCGCTTGGCCGGAATGCCGGCGGCGATCCGGTTCATCGCCTCCTCGATGCTGATGCCCTCCTTTTTCGCCCGCGCGCCGGCGGTGTCGCGCGTGCGGTCGGTCAGGATCGAGCCAGGCGCGAGGATGTTGCAGGTAACGCCATCGGCCGCGACCTCGGCCGAGAGGGTCTTGTTCCAGCCGACGATCGATGCACGCAGTGTGTTCGAGAGCACCATGTTGGGCAGCGGCTGCACCATGCCCGAGCTGCCGACGGTGATGATGCGGCCCCATTTGCGCTCGCGCATGGCGGGCAGCAGCCGCATGGCGAGCCGGATCGGTGCCACCACCATCTTCACGAACTGCGCCTTGAGCTCGTCGAGCGAGAGGTCGAGCGCCGCGCCCACTGGCGGCCCGCCGTGGTTCAGGATCAGCACATCGACCCCGCCCATGCGCAGCACCGCCTCGTCGGCGAGCGCGTCCATGCCCGCCTCGTTCGCGACATCCGCCCTGATCGCGAAGGCGGGCACGCCGTTCTTCGCACTCAGGCTCTCGGCGAGTGCCTTCAACGCCGCCTCGTCGCGGCTCGCCACCGTCACGGTCGCACCCTCCGCCGACAGGGCCTCGGCGATCGCGCGGCCCAGGCCCTTCGACGCGCCCATCACGAGCGCGCGCTTGCCCTTCAGTCCGAGATCCATGTCCGCTCCCCCGGTCGACAGGCCGCGCATCCTACCCCCCGAGTCCCCCGGGGCAAGGGGGCGGGCCTGGACACGAACGCAGGTCTGCTGGCAGAGGCACACGGACCGACGTCCCGAGGAGTGCCCCGCCATGCGCCCGGCCCGGAAGCCCGCGCTGCTGCTGACCCGCGTGTTTCCGCGCGACGTGATGGCGCGCGCCCGCCGCGATTACGCGGTGCTCGCCGAGAACCCCGAGGACACGGTGCTGGCCGTGGACGAGCTGCTGCGCCGGGCCGAGGGCGCGGAGGCGATCCTGTGCGCCGCCGGCGATCCGCTGCATGCCGAGATGATCGCGCGCCTGCCGGCGACGGTGCGCGCGATCGCCACCTTCTCGGTCGGGCTCGATCACATCGACCTCGCGGCTGCGAAGGCGCGCGGCATCGTCGTGACCAACACGCCCGACGTGCTGACGGACGCGACCGCCGAGCTTACGATGCTGCTGATCCTCGCCGCCGCGCGGCGCGCCGGCGAGGGCGAGCGGCTGGTGCGTTCGGGGCAGTGGCAGGGCTGGGCGCCAACACAGCTGCTCGGCATGCAGGTGAGCGGCAAGCGGCTCGGCATTCTCGGCATGGGACGGATCGGCCGCGCGGTCGCGCGGATGGCGCGCGGCTTCCTGATGGAGGTGCACTACCACAACCGCAACCGGCTCGAGCCTGCGCTGGAGGAGGGTGCGACCTATCACAGCGACCCGGCCTCGATGCTGACGGCGATCGACATCCTGGCGCTGACGGCACCGGGCGGCGAAGGCCTGCGCGCGTGGCTGAACGCCGAGCGCATCGCGCTGTTGCGGC
Organism: uncultured Elioraea sp.; assembly: GCA_937995555.1. GTDB lineage: Bacteria > Pseudomonadota > Alphaproteobacteria > Acetobacterales > Acetobacteraceae > Elioraea. The sequence goes on along the minus strand of CALKJX010000250.1, from coordinate 13,039 downwards.
AGGGCGCGGTGGTGGTGAACACCGGCCGCGGGAGCCTGGTGGACGACGCGGCGCTGATCGCGGCGCTGAAGACCGGCCACGTCGCCTTCGCGGGTCTGGATGTGTACGAGAACGAACCGCGCCTCGATCCCGGCTATCTGGCGTGCGAGAATGCGGTGCTGCTGCCGCATCTCGGCAGTTCCACCGTCGAGACGCGCAACGCCATGGGGTTCCGCGCGCTCGACAATCTCGACGCGGTGTTCGCCGGGCGCGAACCGCCCGACCGGGTGGTGTAGCCGGGAACGCGACGGACCGACGCCACGGGATCCCTATCTGCTTGGGCGAACTACCAGGTCGTATCGCGCCGACGCTGTGCGCCGGGATGCGGTCGGTCCATGCTCTCCGACCGCGCCGTTCTTCGATCCCGAGCGTCCCTCTTGGCGGAGGTGGAATCCGACGTCTCCACCGGCCGCAGGATCTCAAGCGATAGCGACCGCCCGTTTGAGTAGTTCCTGCCGTCGATACGGTCGACCAGCTCGGTGGACAGGCCCAGCTCGGAGATCCGTCGACCGAATCGCTCGCGCTCGCGCTGGCCGACGACGGCGACGCCGCAGTCCCGGTTCGCCGCGAGCGTCTCGGCGGCCTCCTCCGGTGTCGTCGCCAGCCTGGTCCGATCAGAGCCATGGAGGAAGACGAGGCTTGGCTCATGGTAGGGAGTCGTTGCGAGCACCGGGTTGTCGCATCGCAAGGCGAGGCTGGCGGCAGCGGCAATGCGCGGTGACATCCACAGTCCTTCGAGCCGCGGCAGGACTCCGCCGAATGTGCCCGCCCAGAGCACGACGGCGCCAACCGCGGCCGAGCCGACCGCACGGAGCATGTCGTTACGAAGAACGAGCAGGGCCGCATAGCCGGCTGCCGCGAGAGCCAGGATGGACGTCGGCACGGCGATCGGATCGATCTTCTGATCGACATGGATCGCGAATGCCGTTGGTGCGGCCGCAAGGCCGACCGCCAGCAGCATCCAGAGAGCCAGATAGGCGACGCCGACGCTCCGCGAGCGTCCGGCTCCAAGCCGCGCGGCGCCCGAGACCAGTGCGCCAGCCGCGAGGATCGCGATCGCGGGATAGGTCGGCAGCGTATAGTGTGGAAGCTTCGTTGCGACCAGCTCGAACACGATCCAGGTCGGAACGGTCCATGCGATCAGGAAGCGGTAAGCCGGTTCCGCACGGCTTCGCCAGACATGCGGAACCGCGAGGACAGCGAAGAGCGACGCAGGCCAGAAGGCGAGGTTGAAGGCAAGCAGATGATAGCCCGGCGGCGCGCCATGGGCCTGCTGGCCAGTGGTCACCTTGCCCAGCAGGCTGTGGCCGATGGCATCCTCGAGGAATGCTCCTTCGGTCCTGATGATGATCGCGATGATCCAGGGCAGCACGATCGCCAGAGCCAAAGGTACGCCCCACTCGGCGTGGAGGCGGGAGAGCCATGCCACGTTGCGGTCCCACGCCACCAGCCCGACCACGGTCAGCACCGAAACCATCGTCGGAATCGGCCCTTTCAACATCAGGCCGAGACCGATCGCCATCCAGAACAGGAAGGCGACGCGTGCAGGTTTCTCCGTGCGGTTCAGATACAGCAGCACGAGCGAATATTGCGCCGCCAGCACGACCGCAAGCATCGTCGCATCGATCTTTGCCATGCGGGCTTCGACGCTGAGAAGGAGGCACGTCGCGATCAGCACCCCACTGATCAGCCCCGCCCTTCTTCCGAACAGCTGCGCTGCGAGCGACGCAGTCAAGAGAACCGACATGGCGGCACCAAGGACGGACGGAACCCGATACGCCCAGATCTCGCGTGCCTCCGCCGCTGATAAGGCGCTCACCGCGATCGCCTGGAGCCAGTAGATCCCCGCCGGCTGAAGATGCCGCGGCTGATCCTGGAAACGGATGTCGATGAAGTCGCCCGAGGCCAGCATCTGGCTGGTTGCGACCGCGTAGCGCGATTCGTCACGATCGATCGGCGGCAACCCCAGCTGACCGGGCAGGAATACCGCGAGCGCCAGCGCGACCAGCAACAGGATGTCGAGCCTGTGCAGCTTGCGTTCGGTGTCAGACATGGGTGGATGTCTCATCGGCCCGGCCGACGATCGGGAGTCGGGTTCTGTTGAGGAGCCACATGACGCCGAACAGATCGGCCAGGCCCACGAGCGCGCGACCGTAGTTGGTATACTTCGAGCGGCCGGTCCGGCGTGCCCGGTGCGAGACCGGATGATTGACGACAGGCGCGCCGTAGCGAAGGAACAGGGCCGGCAGGAACCGGTGCATGCCCTCGAAGCACGGCAGGCGGAGGAAGTCCTCGCGCCGGAACACCTTCATGCCGCAGGCGGTGTCCGGGCATCGATCGCCCAGGGCCCTGCTTCTGAGCCCGTTGGCGAAGCGCGTCGCGACCCGCCTCGGCCAGGGATCATCGCGCCGGGTCCGGATGCCCGCGATCAGCGGCGCCTCCTCGGCCCTCGACCAGGCGATCCCGACCATCGCCACGAGATCGCGCGGGTCGTTCTGTCCATCGCCGTCCAGGGTGGCGATCCAGGGCGCCCGGGCCGCCTCGACGCCGGTGCGCAGGGCGCGCGACTTGCCGCAGCGCACCGCGTGCCTGACCAGCCGGATCCTCGGCTCCGATCCCGCGAGCTCCGCGGTGATCTGCGCGGTCGCGTCGGTCGATCCATCGTCGACGAAGAGAAGCTCGAACGCTTCGACGCCGTCGAAGGCTTCGACGACCTCGGTCGCGACGGAGGCGACATTGCCCTCCTCGTTGAACACGGCGACGACGACCGCGATGCGCGGTTCAGGTCGCATGGCGCTTCCCGGTAACCGCGACCTCTTGCCGCGCCGGTTGCGCCGGCGCGCGGGGCAGCGTCGGCCAACGCGCGTTGATCGCGGCCAGGACCCTGTCCGGATCGAGGCTGTCCATCAGCGTGCTGTCCGGCCCTGCGGAGCGCCGCCGGGCAAGGAGCTGCGGCACGCTTTCCGCCGTGCGGACGACGAGGCCGTTCGGCCCCCACGGGCCGTAGTGCTCATCCCGGGTCGGGCCGAACAGGCCGACCGTCGGTATTCCCGACGCGGCCGCCAGATGCATCATGGCGGAATCGTTGCCGACGAAGAGCGCGCAGCGGGACAGGAGGGCGGCCGTGGTCGGTATGTCGAGGCCGAAACCATCGACCATCGAGACGCCGGCGAGTGCCCCGAAGATCGGCCGCGCGACCTCCCGCTCCGCCAGGCTGCCAACGAGGAGGAGTCGTCCCCCCGCAAGTCGTCCGTCCGTCGCGAGGAGGCGCGCCGCCAGATCGATGAAGGATCCAGTCGGCCACTGCTTGCAGATCCAGTTCGCCCCCGGCCCGAGTGCCAGGACGGGTCGTCCATCGGGCAGGAGGTCGGCCGCGCGCCTCCGATGCTGGTCGGACCACCACAGCCGAGGCGGCTGCGGGGGCAAGCCGATGGCGCGCGACGCGAGCGCAACGCGATGCTCGGCGGTACGGCCGCGCGGGATGACGTGGCGCCTGTCGGCCCGCAGGACCCAGGAGAGAAGGGATCGCCTGAGGTCGACGATACATCGCCACCGCTGCGCCCGTGCCGCGCGCCACAGATCGAACCAATGCCCGCCACGGGGCCGCTTGTCCATGACATGGAGTGCCGCGACGCCCGGCGCGTTGGCCAGGGCCATCGCGGCCGGAGCGCCGCAGGCGACGGTGATCGGTTCATGGGGAGACGCTTCATGCAGCCACGCAAGGACCCCGCTGACGAGGATCGCATCGCCGAGCCGGGTCGGGCCGATGAAGAGGATGGACATCTCGCCTTGCGCTCAGGCCGCGTAGGACTTCTGTTCTGCGATGTCCGTTCCGAGCAGCGTGTTGATCTCCGCCTTCAGCGCGGCCCGGCGGTCGTTCGTCTCATGGATCGCGCAGGCGACCGCGACGAACTGCGGGCCGAAGTCACGGTCACGCATGAGCTTCCGAACGACGTCCTCGAGCTCCCAGAGACGTTCATTGACCGCCTGCAATGCCGTCATCAGCCCGGGCAGCGATGCCGAGGCCTCCAGGAGAGGTGCCACGGCACGGCTCAACTGATCCGCTTCGCGTTCGACGTGGGACAGTCGTTCCGGCTCGGAAATCCGGACCCTCTTGATGTTCAGGATTGTCAGCTTGTCGATCGCCTCACCGGGCGACACGCTCACCGTGAGTCTCAATGCCGTTACCCCTGCGATGGAGATGCCGAAGGGACGTCCTCCGCGGAACAAACGGCGCAGCGGGCTTCATCGTCAGGACGGAGTCATTCCCGGATGCTTGCGAACGCGGGGCGCCTCAGATTGCGTGCGTGCGGAGTCGCTGGCTAAGCCACGCACGCCACGAAGGGCTATCATGCGTGCCTATCTGCCGCAACCCTCGGAAGCCATGCATGCGTACTGATCTCGGGTGTTGGACGCTTGGCGGCCTCCAGATGGTACGGGTCAGAGTCCCGCCTCCTCCAGAGCCGCACTGGCGCTAAGCCACGCCTCCTCGGCCGCCGCGATCTCGCGTGCGATTGCGGCGAGCCGCGCGTTCTGCGCCGCGATCTCGTCGGGCCTGCCGGCTCCGTCATAGAGCCGTGGATCGGCGAGCTTCGCCTCGATCGTCGCGCGCTCGGCCGAGAGCCGCGCGATCGTCTTCTCAGCGGCTTCGGCCTGGCGGCGCAGCGGCGCCAGCGCGGCGCGGGCCTCGGCGCGCGCGCGCCGATCATCGACGCGACTTTGTGCCGGCCCGGGCTTCGCGGCCTGCGACCGCCCGCTCTCCGCCAGCACCGCGCGGTAGTCGTCGAGATCGCCGGCGAACGGCGCGACCGTGCCGTCGGCGACCAGCCACAGCCGGTCCGCCACCAGCTCGATCAGGTGCGGGTCATGCGTGATCAGCACGACCGCGCCCTCGTAATCGGCGATCGCGCGCACCAGCGCCTCGCGCGCGTCGATGTCGAGATGGTTGGTCGGCTCGTCGAGGATCAGCAGTTGCGGCGCGTCGCGCGTGGCGAGGGAGAGCAGGAGCCGCGCCTTCTCGCCGCCCGAGAGCGACGACACCTTGGTGTCCGCGCGCTCGGCATCCAGGCCGAAGCGCGCGAGTTGCGCGCGCACCTGCGCCGGCGTCGCGCGCGGCAGCGCGCGCGCCATGTGATCCACCGGGCTCTCGTCGAGGAACAGGTCCTCCTCCTGGTGCTGGGCGAAGAACCCGACCGTCAGGCGTGGCGTGCGGAACATCTCACCGTCGAGAAGGTCGAGCCGCCCGGCGAGCAGCTTGGCGAGTGTGGACTTGCCGTTGCCGTTCCGCCCGAGCAACGCGATGCGGTCCTCCTGATCGACGCGCAGGCTGACCTCGCGCAGCACGGGTGTGCCGCCATAGCCGACCGCGGCACGGTTCAGCGTGATCAACGGCGGGGCGAGCGCGCGCGGTTCGGGGAAGGAGAAATGCGTCGGCGCATCCTCGACCAGCGCCTCGATCGCCGGCAGCCGCGCGATCGCCTTCAGCTTCGACTGCGCCTGGCGCGCCTTCGACGCCTTGTAGCGGAAGCGATCGACGAAGGCCTGGAGATGCGCGCGCTGGGCGGCGATCCTCTCCGCCATCGCCGCCTGCTGGGCCGCGCGCTCCTCGCGGATGCGCACGAACGCCTCGAACCCACCCGGATAGAGCGCGATCTTCCCGCGATCGAGATGCGCGATCGCATCCACCGCGCGGTCGAGCAGGGTGCGGTCGTGGCTGACGATGATCGCGGCACCGGCGAAGCGCGCGAGCCAGGATTCCAGCCACAGCGTCGCTTCGAGATCGAGATGGTTGGTCGGCTCGTCGAGCAGCAGCAGATCGGGCTCGACGAACAGCGCGGCGGCGAGCGCCACGCGCATACGCCAGCCGCCGGAGAACGAGCCCACGGGTCGCGCCTGCGCCTCCGCGCCGAAGCCGAGTCCGGCCAGGATGGTCGCCGCGCGCGCCGGAGCGGCGTCGGCGCCGATCGCGCGCAGCCGGTCGTGGATGTCGGCAAGGCGCTCGGGCGGTGCGGTCTCGGCCTCGGCGAGCAGCCGCGTGCGCTCCGCGTCCGCCGCGAGCACGGTGTCCACCAGCGAGGCTTCGCCGGACGGCGCCTCCTGCGCCACGCGGCCGAGCCGGGCGCGGGGGCTGAGCCGGATCTCGCCGCCATCGAGGCCGAGTTCGCCCGCGATCGCCTTCAACAGGGTGGATTTGCCCGCGCCGTTGCGGCCGACCAGCCCCACCTTCTGGCCGGGCGCGATCGTCAGGTCCGCCCGGTCCAGCAGCGTCCGCCCGGCGATCCGGATGGTCGCCGCCTCGATCGCCAGGACCGTCATGCGGGCGATGTAGCCGCCGGCGGTGCCTCGGCCAAGGCCCCCGGGGGTTTCCTTCCGCCGCGTCCTGCCCTAGAGGGCCGGCACCTTCAGCAGCCCCAGGGGACACGCCATGGCCATCGAGCGCACCTTCAGCATCATCAAGCCCGACGCGACGCGGCGGAACCTCACCGGCAAGATCAATGCCGTGTTCGAGGAGAACGGCTTGAGGATCGTCGCACAGAAGCGGATCTGGATGAGCCGCCAGCACGCCAAGACCTTCTACGCCGTGCACAAGGACCGCCCCTTCTACAACAGCCTGGTCGATTTCATGTGCTCGGGGCCGGTGGTGGTGCAGGTACTCGAGGGCGAGAACGCGGTCGCGAAGCACCGCGAGGTGATGGGCGCCACCGACCCCGCCAAGGCCGCGCCGGGCACGATCCGCAAGCTGTTCGCCGAGAGCATCGAGGCGAACTCGGTGCACGGCTCGGACAGCGTCGAGAACGCCGCGATCGAGATCGCCTATTTCTTCGCCGGCTCCGAGATCGTCGGCTGACGTGCACTACGGCTCGGGGCAGCGGCCGAAGACTATGCCGTCGATGCGTGCCTCGATCGCGGCCTCCGCCTGCGCGCCGATCGCCACCTCGGTGACGTAGGCCGTGGGCGCGATGCCGTAGGCGGCACGGAACTCGGCGGCGAGCGCGACCGTCTCCTCGATCCAGGCGCCGCGCGGCGTGTTCTCGATCTCGCGCCAGCGGCTCCGTTCGAGCAGCAGCAGCAGCGGCGTGGGATGCCAAGCGGGCGCGCCCGCCTCGCCGCCCCAGCGATAGGACAGCGCGAAGCCGGGCACCATGCGCCCGCGCGCCATCATGCGCGCGAAGCCGAGCGCATAGCGCTGGCTGAGGCTCATCCGCTCGCCGTCGGCCTCGAAGCCGACCTGCAGCACGAGCCCTGCGGCTTCCGGGTCGCCCCCAGGCTCGAAGCGCCAGCGCCACGAGAGGCAGAGCACCGGTGAGACCGGCACGCGCACGGGGCGGAACACGATGCCGATGCCGCCCGTGCCGCTGATGCGGATCGCGCCGTCAGCCTCGGCGGCGAAGGCGAGCGGGGCGCGGCCGTCGATCGGCTGCACCCGCCAGCCCTGGGCGAGAAGTCCCGGATCGAGCGCAGCGCCGGCTGGTCCGATGCCCACCGCCAGGGTCAGCGCGACCAGACCGAACGATCGTGCCGCGTGCATGGCGCGAGCATAGCATCGCCGGTTCAGGGCAACGTGATCGCGTTCAGCACCACCACGCCGTCCGGCCGTTGCACGACACGGATGCGGTCGCGATGCGCCCAGGTCAGCACCTCGTGGTGCAGCGGCAGATACACCGCGTCGGCGCGCAGCATCGCCGCCGCCTGATCGATCAGCGACTGCCGGCGTGCGGGCTCGAACACGTCGGCCAGTGCGGCGATCAGGCCGTTCACCTCCGCCCTGTCGTAGCCCGTGTGGTTGGCATGCCCCAGCGCGCCGGCCGGGTGGCGCGCATGCGCGAGCGCGGCCAGCGTCTGCCCCGCCGCCGGCGGCTCGGCCGACCAGGCGAGCAGAAAGGCGCGCGCCTCGCGCCGGGCAAGGGCGGCGTCGTAGGCTGCGTCGGGGATGAGGTTCACGGTGAGCCGGATGCCGAGCGGTGCCAGCATCGGCGCGAGCGCGGCGCAGAGGGCCGCAGCGCGCGGGGCGCGGCCCTGGGGGCAGTCCAGGCGGAGCAGGAAACCGGCCGGAAGGGCAGCCTCGGCCAGCAGCGCGCGTGCCCGATCGAGGTCGAACACCGGCCGCCGGTCCTCCGCCGCCCGGTAGCCGAACACGCCTGGACCCCAGAGCAGCCCGGCCGGGATCGCCGCCCCGCCCATCACTTCCGTGCGGAGCGCCGCGATATCGATCGCGTGCCCGATCGCCCGGCGCACGCGTCCGTCCGCCAGCGGGTTGGTTCCCGGCCCCGCCACCGGGCCGATGTCGAAGCCGAGCATCACCGTGCGGAGCGCGGGTCCCTCGACCACCACGATGTCGCGTCTCTCCTTCAGTCGCGCCACCTCCTCCGGCGGGACCGCGGTCACTAGGTCGATGTCGCCGGCGGGAAGGGCGGCGAGGCGGACGGCCGCGGAGGGGACCGGCCAGAGCTCGGCATGCACGATCATGCCGCGCTGGCGATCCCACCAGGCGGTGTTGCGCATCAGTCGGGTAAGCCGTTCGGGCGCGTGCGCGTCCAGGCGGAACGGGCCGGTGCCGTTCGCCTCGTCGGGTGCTGTGCGCTCGACCGAGGCGCGCGAGAGCATCAGCACCGTGTCGAGGCGCTGCGGCAGCAGCGGATCGGGCGCGCGGGTAACGAGCTCGACCGTGTGCGGATCGACCACGCATACCGAGGCGATCGTGCCCAGACGTTGTCGCGGGCCGGCCCGGTTCGCCTGCGCGCGCGCGATCGAGAACGCGACATCCTCGGCGCTGAAGGGGCTGCCGTCGTGGAACGTCACGCCCTCGCGCAGGGTGAAGCGCCAGACCAGCGGCTCGACCGCACGCCAACCGGTCGCAAGCGCGGGTTCGAGCGCGAGGTCGGGCGTACGCCGCACCAGCCCTTCATGGATGTTGGTGAGCACGCCGAGGGTGAACGGCTCGGCGGCCGCGTGCGGATCAAGCGTGGCGAGCGGCCGGTCGATCGCCCAGCGCATGGTCTGGGCCTGGGCCGGAAACACGAGGATAGCAGCCAGCGCGACGGCAAACGCGATCATGACCGTCTCCCGGAGCGGACGACGCCACTCTAGCCGGGCGCGCCCCTGGGCGGGGAGGCCGATGCTGCCGCCAGCTACGCCGCCTCGCGCCGGCGCACGCCCATCTCCGCCAGGGTCTCGCCGATCGCGGCGACCGCGCGGGCCATGTCGTCGGGGAACACGCGGCCGATCGCAGCGACCCGGAAGGTCGGCACGGTGGTGGTCGAGAAGTTGCTGATCAGGAAGCCGCGCCGCTTCAAGAGATCGACGAAGCGTTGCAGCTCCCAGGCTAGGTCGTGCGGCTGGAGCATGTTGACGATGATCGGCCCCTGCCGGTCGCGCGGCAGCCACGGCGTGAGGCCGAGCCCGGTCAGCCCATCCCACAGCACGTGCGCGTTCTCGGTGTAGCGCGCGAGCCGGGCGGGCTGGCCGCCCTCGGCCTCGAAGATGTCGAGGGCCACCTCGAAGGCGGCGAGCGCCTGGATCGCGGGCGTGAAGCGGATCGAGCCCCAGCCATAGGTGAGCGCATGGCGATAGATGTCCGAGAGGTCGAACGACCACGATCCGGCGTTGCCCGCGCATTCCTCCAGCCGGTCGATGCGCGCGACCGCGAAGCCGATCCCCGGCATCGCCTCCAGGCATTTGTTGGAGGAGAAGACGATCGCATCGGTCTCGGGGTGGGCGGCGAGATCGAACGGGATGGCACCGAATCCGGACACGGCATCGACGATCAGCCGTCGGCCGGCGGCGCGCACTGCGGCGGCGATCGCCTCGATCGGGTTGATCAGCGCGGTCGCGGTCTCGGAGTGCACCACGCTGACCACGCCGATCGCCGGGTCGGCGGCGAGCGCCCTGGCCACGGCATCGGCCGTGACGGGCTCGCCCTCGGCGATCTCGATCACCACCGGCACGCGCCCGGCCTCGCGCGCGAGCCGGGTCATGCGCACGCCGTAGTTGCCGTTCGAGGGAATCAGCACCTTGCCGCCCGGCGGGACGAAGCTGCGCAGGGCCGCCTCGACGATGAAATGTCCGCAGCCCTGCAAGGGCAGGCAGACATGCGTGCCGGCCACACCGCCCGCGATCGCGCGCACACGCTCGCGCATCGCCGCGTAGCGTGGGCGGGTGTCGTTGTCCCAGGGCGCGATGTCCTGGGCCATTGCCGCCTTCACGCGCGGATCGGTCTGCACGGGACCGGGAATCAGCAGCTTCATGGCCGCGCCCATGCCATGGCGTCAGCGCGCGGTCCAGAGCGTCAGGCGACCACCGGACCAACCGCCTCGCGGTAGAGCTTGCGGCGGATCGCCTCGGCGAAGGCAGCGTAGTCGTCGGCGAGGATCACGAAGGCGCTGGGGCCGCCGATCACCTCGTCGCGGAAGTAGTCCGCCAGGTCGGGTTCCTCGTCGACCACCGCGAGACCGTTGACTGTCGCGCCAAGCGCGAGCGCGGCGGCTCGCCCGGCGGAAACGGGGATGCCGGCGTTGTTGCTGCCGTCGCCGGAGACGTCGATCACGCGGCGGGCCGCGGGATAGGGGCAGCGTGCGAGCAGCGCGGCCGCGGCGGCGAGCCCCTCGCCCAGCGCTGTGGCGCCGGGGGGCACAATGCGCGGCGCGCAATCGATCGCTTCGGCGAGGGCGGCGGCCTGCCCCTTGCTCGCCACCCGCGTCCAGGGCACGGCGAGGTCGCGCGCGCCCGGGCCTGACCAGAACAGCACCGCGACCGCCGCCGCCCCGTGGGTTCCCGAGGTCAGCCTCGCGGCCAGCTCGGTGTCGCGGAAGGCCGCCGCGTAGCCGCCGATCATCAGCCCGAACTCGTGGAAATCCACACTCGCCGACACATCGACCGCGAGGGCGAGGGCGAGATCGACCGGTGCCGGCACGGCTGGCAGGACCATGCCCGGGGCGGCGGCCACCAGCCGTCGTCGCGCGATCTTCATCCTTCGGTCACCCCCCGCCTGCTACCCGACGGTGTTGGTGAGTGCCGTGCCGCTTGTCATCCCCCCAGCCGTCTCTCCATGTCCGGCGCGCGGCCGACGTGTCGGCGATTTAACTCGCCGCGAACCAGAGTTCCGTTACTGTCACTCCGTCTCGCACGGTGGCGCAGCCTGGACACACCAGGCATGGGATGCATGATCCCCGACCGCGCGGCGGGATCTGGGGACTTCCCGGGCGGCGCGCCGATGCAGTGGCATGCAATCGACGTCGCTGCCCGCCGGGGACGAAGGGGGATTGGTGCTGGACACGTCCGAGGTGGGTCTACGCCCGGCACCGGGCAACATGACGGAGGTTGAGCCTCCACGCCCACACCCTCCGCAGGGCGGCAACGGACGGCACCTGCCGGTCTCGCTGCTGATGCTGGAACTGGCGCGGACCTGGCCGAAGCCCCGCATTTCGCTCGGCGAGATGATCCATGCTTTCGGTGCCCGCGGCTACGGCATCCTGATCATCCTGTTCGCGCTGCCGAACCTGTTGCCGATCTACATCCCGGGCTGGTCGCCGATCTTCGGCATCCCCCTCGCGATCGTCTGCCTGCAACTCGCGTTTGGCTTCCCCGAGCCGCGCCTGCCACGGTTCCTGACCGAGCGGTCGATGAAGCGCGAGGACCTGACCATGATCGTCGAGAAGGCGATCCCCTGGGTCCAGCGCATCGAGCGCTACATCCGCCCGCGGCCCTCGGTGCTGACCGGCTGGAAGGCCGATCGCCTGGTCGGCGCCTATGGCGTGTTCCTCGCCTGCCTAGTGATCATTCCCCTGCCCTTCACAAATGGCCCGCCGAGCCTTGCCTGCGCCATCATGGCGATGGGGCTGCTCGAGGAGGATACCCGCGCGGTGATCGCCGGCGCGCTGGTCGGGCTGTTCGCCACCGCGCTCACCGTCTTCATCATCGGCGGGCTGTTCTGGGTGGCGCTGCGCGCGATCGGCCTGGTGTTCTGACCGCCCCCTGCTAGCGCCCGGCTCACATCCGCGTTAGCGTTACGTCGGCGCCGGTGGCCCGCAAGGGCTGAAACGGGAACGCGGTCAGGGTTCGCCCGAAGCCGCGGCTGCCCCCGCAACTGTGGGCGGAGTGCGGCCTGCCACAAGCCACTGGGGTGCGTCCCGGGAAGGCGGCAGGCTGTGTCGGAACGATCCGACTCCGCGAGCCAGGAGACCGGCCGGCGCCGGTCGTTCGCGCGCGTCGGGCGGGGTGCACCGGCGCAACGGAGAGAGTCCGCATGCGGCGACACCGGCCTGGACCTGTCGCGCGCGGAGGCGGACGAACGATGATCAGATCGACCCGGCTTCCGGCACGGCACGGCCCCGGCCGCCCCTGCCACCATGGGAGCCGACCTTGCGCACATCTCTGCTTGCCGGAGCGGCCGCCGCCGCGCTGATCGCCACGCCTGCCGCGGGCCAGAACGACCCGCCGCTGCGCACCCTGCCCGAGACCGTCGTCACCGCGACGCGCGTGCCCACGCCGATCGAGCGCATCCCCGCCGGCGTCACCGTGATCGATCGCGCGACGATCGAGACGCGCGGCTATCGCAGCCTCGCCGAGGCACTCGCCGCCGTGCCCGGGCTCGGCGCCGTGCAGTCGGGCGGGACCGGCCAGACGACCAGCGTGTTCATGCGCGGCACCAACTCCAGCCACGTGCTGGTGCTGCGCGACGGCATGCCGCTCAACGATCCCTCGACCCCGCAGGGCCTGTTTGATTTCGGCAACGACCTGCTGTCGGACGTGGAGCGCATCGAGGTGATCCGCGGGCCGATGTCCGGGCTCTATGGCTCGGGCGCGATCGGCGGCGTGGTGAACCTGATCACGCGCTCGGGCCGCGGCACCGGCCGCGCCTTCGCCGCGACCGGCGAGATCGCCGGCGGGTCGCAGTCCACCGCCGCGGCGAGCGCGGTGGTGGCGGGCGAGACGCGCGGGATCGACTACGCGCTGATCGGCCAGGGCCTGACGACGCAGGGGCACAACATCGTGCCGCGCCGGC
>CALKJX010000249.1 GCA_937995555.1 uncultured Elioraea sp. | reverse complement strand
GTGCTGGGCGCACACCCGCCAGAACGCGCCGGCATCGGGCGTGCCCACGGGCTTGCCCTCGTAGACGATCGTGGTGCAGCCGGCGAGCAGCGGGCCGTAGACGATGTAGGAGTGCCCGACCACCCAGCCGACATCCGAGGCGGCCCAATAGGCATCGCCGGCCCCGACGCCGTAGAGCATCGCCATCGAGTTCGCGAGCGCGACCGCGTGCCCGCCATTGTCGCGCACGATCCCCTTGGGCCGCCCGGTCGTGCCGGAGGTGTAGAGGATGTAGAGCGGATCGGTCGCCTCGACCGGCACGCAGGCGTGCGGCGCCGCGGCGGCCTCGGCGGCGAGCAGGTCCTCGTCGCGGCCCGCGGCCAGATCGCACACCCGCTCCGGGCGTTGCAGGATCAGGCAGAAATCCGGCTTGTGCGGGCTCAGCGCGATCGCGGCGTCGAGCAGCGGCTTGTAGGCCACCACCCGCCCCGGTTCGAGACCGCAGCTCGCCGAGACGATCGCCTTGGGCTTGGCATCGGCGATGCGGCTCGCGAGCTCGGCTGCGGCGAAGCCGCCGAACACCACCGAGTGGATGGCGCCGAGCCGCGCGCAGGCGAGCATCGCGATCACCGCCTCGGGCACCATCGGCATGTAGACGATCACCCGGTCGCCCTTCGCCACCCCGCGCGCGGCGAGCGCGCCGGCCAGCCGCGCCACCCGGTCGGTGAGCTCCGCGTAGGTGAACGACTCGATCCGCCCGGTCATGGCGCTGTCCCAGATCAGCGCGGGTTGGGCACCCCGGCCGGCCGCGACGTGGCGATCGAGCGCGTTGAAGCAGGTGTTCAGCCGCCCGCCGGGGAACCAGCGCCCGTAGACGCCAAGCGTGGGGTCGAAGGCGGCACGCGGGGGGCACTCCCAGTCGATCAGCCGCGCCCGTTCCGCCCACCAGCCGGCCGGATCCGAACGCCAAGCCGCATAGGTCGCCTCGTATCCGCCGCTCATGCCGCGCCGCTCCTGGCCGTTCCTCGCGCCGCGAGCCTGCGTCAAATCGGCCGCATGGCGCAATGTCGGGGCTGCATGGCCTTCCCCGCGCACACAGGCCACGGCAGAATACGATCGTAGGGGGAGGGCCAGGGGCATGGCACACGAACCGCAGACTCCGCCAGGACCGTCGCCGGACGGGCTGCTCGCCTGCCTGCACGCGCTTGCCGAGGAGGCCGAGGCGCTCGGCCTGAACGCGACCCGCGATGCCATCCTCCAGGCGGCCGCGCGGCTGGTGCGCGAGGCGGCCGCGCGGCTGCCGGATCATCCGGGCACGGCACGCCTGCTGGGCTGCGGGCTGCACTGAGGCGGAAGGGGCGTCCTCCGATCGTCGGGCGCCCGCCCGGTCCGCTGAAGCACGCCGCAGCGCTGCGGTCGTTCCCGGGCAGGCTACAGGTTCGCTAGAGTAGCCGCCGGAGGCCCGTGCGGCCGCGGCACTCTGTTGCGCGCGGCCGGTCGGGGGGAACGGAGGCATGGGCGAGGGGTTGGGTGGATGGCTGCGGTGGCTGCTGCAGGCGACCGCGGCGCATCTGCTGACGCCGCACGCCGACGAGCGCCGCCGCCGGCTGGTCGAGGGCCTGCGCCTGCCGGACGGCCCGCTCGCCGCCTGCCGCTACGTCGTGTTCGATCTGGAGACCACCGGGCTCCGGCCCTCGCGCGGCGACCGCATCGTCGCGATCGGCGCCGTGCGGCTCGATCACGGGCATGTGAACGAGGCCGACCATTTCGCCACCTTCTGCCACCCCGGCCGCCCCATCCCGCCCGCGAGCACCGCGATCCACGGCATCACGGATTCGATGGTGCGCGACGCCGTGGCCTGGCCCGAGGCGGTGGCCGCGTTCCGCGCCTATGTCGGCGATGCCGTGCTGGTGGCGCACAATGCCGCCTTCGATCTGACCTGCCTGCATTGCGCCGAGGCGCGGGCGCGCGTCGTGTTCGACATGCCGGCGCTGTGCAGCCTGCACCTGTCGCAATGGCTCGATCCGGACCAGACGGATCACAGTCTCGATGCGCTGGCGGCGCGGCACGGCCTCGTCGTCGCGGGCCGGCACGACGCGCTCGGCGACGCGATCGCGACTGCGCATCTGTTCGCCGAGATGCTGCGCCGTGCCGAGCTCGCCGGGGTGCGCGATCTGGAGGACCTGATGCGGCGGTCGCGCATGCGCGAGGCGATCGCCGCGGCCGCGGCGCAGTTCTGAGCCGCGTCAGCGGACCAGCACCGGCAGCAGCGCATCGAGGCGGAGCCGTCCCGCCCGCGTGGCCACCCAGCCGCCGGCTTGCGTGCGCGCGACTAGTCCGGCGGCCTTGGCGGCGGCGAGCGCCTCCGGCTCCAGCGCATCGTCCAGATCGACACCCGTCCGGGCCCGGAACCGTGCCGGCTCCACGCCCTCCGCCAGCCGCAGCCCCATCAGCAGCGCCTCGCGCGCGCGTGTCCCGGGCGCGAGCGGCTCCTCCTCGCGCACGCCGTGGCCCTGGCGCTCGACCGCCTCGGCCCAGGCCTCGGGGGCGCGCACGCGCACCGTCGCGGTCGGCACGCCATGGACAGGGATGCGCCCATGCGCCCCCGGGCCGATGCCTGCGTAGTCGTCGTAGCGCCAGTAGGCGAGGTTGTGCCGGCTCTCCGCGCCCGGTGCGGCATAGTTCGATACCTCGTACGACGCGAGCCCGGCGCGCGCCGCCTCCTGCTCGGTCGCCTGGTAGAGCGCGGCCTGCGTCTCCTCATCGGGCAATACGAGTTCGCCGCGCGCGGCAAGCCGCGCGAAGGGCGTGCCCGGCTCGATCGTGAGCTGGTAGAGCGAGAGGTGATCGAGCCCGAAGCCGAGCGCGTGACGGAGTTCCTCGCGCCACGCCACGACCGTCTGGCCCGGACGCGCGTAGATCAGATCGAACGAGGCGCGCGGGAACAGCGCGCGTGCCGTTTCGAGCGCGGTCAGCGCCTGCGCGGCGGTATGGCGCCGGCCGAGGAAAGCGAGGGCCACGTCGTCGAGCGCCTGGATGCCCATGGAGATGCGGTTCACGCCGGCGTCGCGGAAGCCGGCGAGCTTCGCCGCCTCGACGCTGGTCGGGTTCGCTTCCAGCGTGATCTCGGGGGTGGTCTCGGGCGGGAAGGCGCGAAGCGCCGCCTCGATCAGCCTGGCCACGGTCGGGGGCGACATCAGCGACGGCGTGCCGCCGCCGAAGAAGATCGAGGCGAGCGGGCGCGCGCCGAGCCGCGCGGCCTCGTAGGCGAGATCGGCGAGCAGGGCGTCGCGGAAGCGCGCCTCGTCGATCCGGTCGCGCACGTGGCTGTTGAAGTCGCAATACGGGCAGCGCGAGGCGCAGAACGGCCAATGGACGTAGAGCGCGAGCGGTTCGGCGCGGCCCTCACCCTGACCCTGTCCCGCCAGGGCGGGAGAGGGAACCCTGCGGGATTGTTGCTCTCCCTCTCCCGCGCGGGGGAGAGGGACTGGGTGAGGGTGGTTCACGCCACCGATCGTTCCCGCAATGGGCTGCTCATCAGGAGAACTTGAACGCTGACGGCGTCTGCGCGCCATCCGGCGCGGCGGCCTGGGCCTTCGCGGCTTCCTGGATCCGCTCCTGCACCTGCTTCACTAGGTTCGCCATCGCATTGGCCGTGCCGGCCATCTGCGCCAGCGGCAGGATGAGCTGACCGCACGCCACCGCCTTGCCGTCGCCCATCACCTGGCCGAGCGTGATCCGCACCACGCCATGGGTGACGTTCGCTTCGATGATGCCGTCGCAGAACAGCGTGGGCAGACGCTCGGCCATGGCGGACACTCCTGATCCCCGGTACGGCCACTGCTCGCGGAACGCGCGCGCGAAACCGTCGAGCAGCGGCGAGGTCAATGTAGTGCCAGAAAGTCCGCGCGCGGACCAGGATCATCGCCTCGACCGGGACGCCCGGCGTCAGCGCCGCGCCGATCGGCGGCGTCAGCGCGGAAACACAGGCCCGCCGTCGCCCGATGCCAAAGGGCCGGGGATGGAGAGATAGGCGATCCGCTTCGCCTCCTTCCGCCCGCGCGTGACCGTGTCGAGGATCAGCCCGCAGGCGAGCGACAGGAACGACAGCAGCACAAGCCCGAGCGAGAGCACCGCCGTCGGCAGGCGCGGCACCAGTCCCGTTTCCAGGTAGGTCAGCAGCACGGGCACGAACAGACCGAGCCCGGCGAGCAGCAGCACGAGGGCGGCGAGCCCGAAGAACGGCAGCGGCCGTTCCTCCTTCACCAGCACCAGGATCGTGCGCAGGATGCGCACGCCGTCGCGGATCGTGTTGAGCTTGCTCGCCGAGCCGGGCGGGCGCTGCTTGTAGGCGGTCGGCACCTCGCCGATCGGCATGCCGAGTTCGAGCGCGTGCACGGTGAACTCCGTTTCCGTCTCGAACCCGCCGGCCAGCGCCGGGAAGCTCTTGACGAACCGGCGCGAGAACACCCGGTAGCCCGACAGCATGTCGCTGACGCGGTTGCCGAACACGCCCGCGACCAGGCCGGTCAGCACGCGGTTGCCGAAGCGGTGCCCGGGGCGATAGGCCGCCTCGCCGCCGCCACGGCGCGCGCCGGTCACCATGTCGAGGCCCTGCTCGCGCAGCAGCGCCACCATGCCCGGCGCAGCCGCCGCCTCGTAGGTGTCGTCGCCGTCCACCAGCACGTAGATGTCGGCCTCCACGTCGGCGAACATCCGCCGCACCACGTTGCCCTTGCCCTGGAGCGCCTCGTTGCGGACGACGGCGCCGGCCGCGCGCGCGGCCTCCGCCGTGCCGTCCGTCGAGTTGTTGTCGTAGACGTGGATCACCGCCTCGGGCAGGGCGGCGCGGAAATCGGCCACCACTTTGCCGATCGCGGCCTGCTCGTTGAAGCAGGGGATCAGCACGGCGATACGCGGCCCGGGCGCGGTCATCGCGGGCCCGCGCGGAACACCAGGAGTCGCGCGGCGAGGAAGTTCACCGTCATGCCGGCGAGCGAGCCGGCCG
>CALKJX010000248.1 GCA_937995555.1 uncultured Elioraea sp. | reverse complement strand
CGGCGCCCTGCCGCAGCCGCAACGCGATCGGACGGATGGCCTGCCGGCCGAGAGACTTGCGGCGCGTCGCAACCCGTCACGATCGGCTCGCCGCAACCCCCCTCGCGGCCGTCCACATCGCCGCCATCGCCGCACTCCGGTTGTGAGTCCGGACCCTGAAGCCTTAAAGCTTGACGTGACGCGTCGCCCGAGGCGGCGCCCATCCCGTCCGTGAGGGTGCCATGACCGGCGCGCCGCGCCGCATCTGGGGGCTGATCTACCGCCATCTCGCGCTCTACCGCCGCTCCTGGCCGCGGCTGGTGGAACTCGCCTACTGGCCGGTGCTGCAGATGTGCATCTGGGGCTTCGTCACCGAGTTCATGGTGCGCCAGTCCGGCTGGGCGGCGGCCGCCTCGGGCGTGCTGATCGGCGCGGTGCTGCTGTGGGAGGTGTGCCTGCGCAGCCAGATGGGCTTCGCGATCTCGTTCCTGGAGGAGGTCTGGTCGCGCAACCTCGGCAACCTGTTCGTGGCACCCATCCGGCCGTGGGAGCTGGTTGGCGGGCTGATCGCGATGAGCGTGCTGCGCATGCTGGCCGGGATCGTGCCGGCGATCGTCCTGGCCTTCGCGCTCTATGCCTTCGATATCCTGGCGATCGGCGCGGCGCTGCCGCTGTTCTTCGCCAACCTGATGGCGATGGGCTGGGCCGTGGCGCTGGCGGTCACGGCGATGA
The DNA here is from genome assembly GCA_937995555.1 of uncultured Elioraea sp. Taxonomy (GTDB): domain Bacteria; phylum Pseudomonadota; class Alphaproteobacteria; order Acetobacterales; family Acetobacteraceae; genus Elioraea. Next base: position 5,927 of record CALKJX010000248.1, on the reverse strand, counting down.
TCCTGCGCTACGGCGCCGGCGCCGAGGCGCTCGCCTGGTCGGTGCTGTTCGGGCTCGCGCCGCTCTCGGCGGTGTTCTACCCGGTCGCGGTGCTGCCGTCCTGGCTCCAGCCGGTGGCGCTGGCGATCCCGGCGACCCACGTGTTCGAGGGCATGCGCGCGGCCCTGCTGGAGGGACGGTTCGCGGCAGGGAACCTCGTCTCGGCGACGGCGTTGAACATCGTGTGGCTGGGGGCCGCGGCGGCCCTCTTCACCGCCGTGTTCCGCACCGCCCGCCGCAAGGGGCTGCTGCTGAACGTCGGCGAGTGAGGGCGTGCTAGGCTTGCCGCCGATTCGCGCACCCGGCAGAAGGAGGTTGGCATGTCTTGGTCTCTCACCCGCCGCGGGCTCGCGACCGCTTCCGTCGCGGCGCTGCTGCTGCCCCGTGCGGTCACGGCGCAGGCCGATCAGCAGGCACTGGTCGATCGCGCCACGCTCACCGTGAACGAGCTCCTGGGCGGTGAGCACGGCGCGGATGCGCGCACGGTGCTGCGCCGCGCGCGCGCGGTGATGATCTTCCCGCGCGTGTTCCGCGGCGGCTTCATCCTCGGCGGCGAGGGCGGGTCGGGCGTGCTGCTGGCGCGCGACGGCGCGGGCAACTGGTCGAGCCCGGCCTTCTACGGCATGGGCGGCGGCAGCCTGGGGCTCCAGATCGGCGTGCAGGACAGCCAGGTGATGCTGTTCATCATGAATGACCGGGCGCTGAACGCGATCCTGCAGAGCCAGTTCAAGTTTGGCGCCGACGCCTCGGTCGCGGTCGCGCATATCGGCGCCGGCATCGCAGGCGGCACGACGGCGGCGCTCCGCGCCGACGTGGTGTCGGTGGCGAAGTCGCGCGGGCTCTATGCCGGCGTGTCGCTCGAAGGCTCGATCCTGGCGCGCCGCAACGAGGAGAATGCTGCCTACTACGGCCGCCCGGTCAGCGTCGAGCAGATCGTGCTGACCATGGAGGCGCACAATCCCGGCTCCGACAACCTGCGCGCCGCGCTGATCCGCTGGAGCCAGTCGTAGCGCTTTCCCTGCTGTACCGGTGGGCGTAGCGTCCGGTGTCATGTCGGACGCAGCACCGTTCTGGGACGCGAAGACGCTTGAGCAGCTCTCCCCTGCCGAATGGGAGGCGCTGTGCGACGGCTGCGGCCGCTGCTGCCTGCACAAGCTGCGCGACCCCGACGACCACACCCTGGCCTACACGGCGGTGGCCTGCCGGCTGCTCGATCTCGAGCTCTGCCGCTGTACCGACTACGCGCGGCGGCACGCGCGCGTGCCCGACTGCGTGCGGCTCACACCCGAGGAGGTGCACCAGGCCGACTGGCTGCCGCCCACCTGCGCCTACCGCCTGCGCGCCGAGGGCAAGCCGTTGCAGTGGTGGCATCCGCTCGTGTCTGGCGATCCGGAGAGCGTGCACCGCGCCGGCATCTCGGTGCGCGGGCGGGCTGTGTCGGAGCGGGTGGCAGGGGCGCTCGAGGATCATGTCGCCTCCTGGCCGCGGCGCTGGCCAAAGGGGGCGAAGGGCGCTAAGCCGCCGCCGAGCGAAGGGAGAACCCGCCCATGACCATGCTGGACGACGCGATCTATGGCGGCGTGAACGCCGCGGTGCTAACGCCGATGACGGCGGACTACGCGCCGGATGTCGCGCTGATGGCGGGGCACTGCCGTTGGCTGCTCGCGAATGGCTGCGACGGGCTCGGCGTGCTTGGCACCACCGGCGAGGCGAACAGCTTCTCGGTCGCCGAGCGGATCGCGGTTATGGAGGGCCTCGTCGCGGCCGGCATTCCGGCGGCGAAGATGATGCCGGGCACAGGGTGTGCCGCCTTCACCGACAGCGTCGAACTGACGAAAAAGGCCAAGGCGCTGGGCTGCCCCGGCGTGCTGATGCTGCCACCCTTCTACTACAAGAACCCCTCGGAGGAGGGTCTGTTCGCCTATTTCTCCGAGGTGATCCAGCGCGTGGGCGGCGGGATCAAGGTCTATCTCTACCATTTCCCCCAGCAATCGGCGGTGCCGTTCTCGCTCGACCTGATCGGTCGGCTGATGAAGGCGTATCCCGGCACGATCAAGGGCGTGAAGGACAGCTCGGGCGACTACGCGAACATGAAGGCGATGATCGATGCCTTCGGCCGCGACGGTTTCGAGGTCTATTCGGGGTCCGACGAGTTCCTGCTGCGCATCCTGCGCGACGGCGGCGCGGGGTGCATCACCGCGGCCTCGAACGTGAACTGCTCGGCGGGCGGCCGCGTGGTCGCGGCCTTCCGCAAGGGCGACGACGCGGCGGCCGAGGCCGCGCAGGCGGTGCTGACGGCGACCCGCAAGGTCTGCACCACCGTGCCGCTGATCGGGGGCCTGCGCGAGATCGTCGCGCGCGCCACCGGCAACGCGGCGTGGCGCACCATCCGGCCGCCGAACGTGGCGCTGAAGGCCGGGCAGGTGGGGCCGTTCCTCGCGGCGTTCGACGCGACCGGCATCGGCGGGCTGAAGCTCGCAGCCTGATCGGAGGATCGGAGAGTGGGCCGCTGTCGCGGCGCAAGGCCGCGCCGCGACGTCAGTCCAGCTCGAACCGGTCCTTGTAGTCGAGGCGCAGCGCAGGGTCCTGGTCCTGTCTGCGCAGCAGGCAGCGCCCGACCGCAAGGGCATCGATCTCGGTGCCCATGAAGCAGCGGAATGCATCTTCGGGCGTGCAGACGATCGGCTCGCCGCGGACATTGAGCTCGTGTTGACCAGGATCGGACAGCCGGTCAGCGACTTGAACCGACGGATCAGCGCGTGGAACAGCGGATTGGTCTCGGCGTGCACCGTCTGGATCCGTGCCGAGTAATCCACATGCGTCACCGCAGGCACGTCCGAGCGGGGCACGTTCAGCTTGTCGATGCCGAACAGCGCCCGCTCCGCTTCGGTCATCGCCCAGCGCCGGTCCTCGCGCACGAGGCTGACCAGCAGCATGCAAGGGCTGTCCGCATCCAGCTCGAACCAGTCGGCGAGGTCCTCGCGCAGTACTGCGGGGGCGAAGGGGCGGAAGCTCTCGCGGAACTTCACCTTGAGATTGAGCTGCTTCTGCATTGCCGGCGAGCGCGGGTCGGCGAGGATCGAACGCGCGCCGAGCGCGCGCGGCCCGAACTCCATCCGTCCCTGGTGCCAGCCGAGTGCCTGCCCTGCGGCGAGCGCACCGGCGCAGGTCTCCACGAGCTCGTCGTCATCGAGCACGGTGAACACGGCCCCGGCATCCGCCAGGCGCCGCTCGATCTCCGCCTGCAAGAAGGCAGGGCCGAGATAGGCCCCTTCCATGGCGTCGCGCCGGTTCGGCGAGGCGATGCGCGGCTGGCCGAGATACTGGTACCAGACCGCCAGCGCCGCGCCGAGCGCACCGCCCGCATCACCCGCCGCCGGCTGGATCCAGATCTCCTCGAAGATTCGCTCGCGCGCGATCTTGCCGTTGGCCACACAGTTCAGCGCCACGCCGCCTGCCAGGCAAAGCTTGCGCTGGCCCGTCTCTGCGGCGAGCGAGCGCGTGAGCCTGAGCACGATCTCGTCGGTGACGGCCTGGATCGAGGCGGCGAGATCCATATGCCGCCGTGTCAATAACTCCTCGGGCTTGCGCGGAGGGCCACCGAACAGGGCATCGAAGCGGTCATTGGTCATGGTCAGCCCGGTGCAGTAGTCGACGTATTGCTGATCGAGCCGGAACGATCCGTCAGGCTTCACGTCGACGATCCGGTCCATGATGACGTCCGCGTAGCGGGGCTCGCCATACGGGGCGAGTCCCATCACCTTGTACTCGCCCGAGTTGACCTTGAAGCCGGTGCAGTAGGTGAAGGCCGAGTAGAGCAGCCCGAGCGAATGCGGGAACTGTAATCCCTTCAGCACTTCGAGCGTGTCGCCGCGGCCGATGCAGGCCGAGGTGGTCGCCCGTTCGCCGACGCCGTCCATCGTCAGGACCAGCGCCTCGTCGAAGGGCGAGGGGAAGAAGGCGCTCGCGGCGTGGCTCTGGTGGTGCTCGGTGAACAGCAGCCTGGCGTCCCACTCGCCCTTGCCGCCGATCGCGGCCAGCTCGTCGATCAGCAGGCGCTTCTGGAACAGCTTCTCGCTCGGCCACACCGGCAGCGCGGTGCGGAACGAACGGAAGCCGCGCGGCGCAAAGGCGAGATAGGTTTCGAGCAGGCGCTCGAACTTCAGGAAGGGCTTTTCGTAGAAGACGATGTGATCGATCTCGCCGAGCGCGATACCGCCCTCGTCGAGACAGTGGCGGATCGCGTTGACGGGAAAGCGCGGGTCGTGCTCGCGCCGCGCGAATGGCTCTTCCTGGGCAGCCGTTACGATCGCGCCATCGGCGACCTGGGCAGCGGCACTGTCGTGGTAGAAGGCGGAAATTCCGGGGATGCGTACCATCGCTCGCGCTAGAACAGCGTATAGACGAAGGGGCGACGGCGGACCCCTTCGCCAGGATCAGCGGGCCGCCGAGCAGGATCATCACGATCAGCATCGGCATCATCGAGATCTTTCGCCCGGCCCGCAGGAACGACCAGAGCTCGGCAAGAAAGGTCATGCGCGGTTCTCAGAACTGGCGTGTCATGGTGCGGCTCGGCGGGTTCGGCCCCTGGTCTTCGACCGGCCCTTCCGATGACCCGACCTTCTTCATCGACGGGTGCCCCATCGAACCGCCGCCACACCAGCGCCTCGGGTGAACTTGGCGCGCCCCGCGCCCGCGCCAGTCGCGATGCGCAATCGCATGTGGTCGGCTACCCCCGACGTCTTGGGCTCGCAAGCGCGGACGGCGCACTCGCGCGGCCTTCATCCTCCATCCTTCACGCTCGCCGAGAACAGGTTCAGCACGACGACGCCGGCGAGGATCAGCCCGATGCCGATCAGCGCCGGCGCATCCAGCGCCTGGCGGAACGCCAGCCACCCGATCACGCTGATGCCGACGATGCCGACCCCCGACCAGATCGCATAGGCCACACCCACCGGGATCGCGCGCAGTGCGATCGAAAGCAGATAGAACGCGAGCGCATAGAAGGTGATCACCAGCAGGCTCGGCCAGGGCCGGGTGAACCCGTCGGAGGATTTCAGCGCCGCCGTGGCGATCACCTCGCAGACGATGGCGACGGCAAGGGCGAGTTGCGGCATGACGGGCTCCGGATGCGCGTGCGGCAGGTGAGGATCGCATGGCACCGTCGAGTCCCGGGCTGGCGGCCCACGGTCTGTCATGTTATACAATAACCATGTTGTCGCCGTTCTCGCTCACCGCCGGTGTCGGCCGCCGGCTTGGGCTGACCGTGCCGCTGCTGGTCGCGCTGTGGGCGCTCGTGCTCTGGGCGATGACATGAGCGCGCCGATCCGCCTCGCCGACGTCACCGTCGCCTACCGTCGGCATCCGGCCGTCCACCACGTCACCGGGGAGTTCGCGCCCGGCAGCATGACCGCGATCGTCGGCCCGAACGGCGCGGGCAAGACCACGCTGCTCCGCGCGCTGATGGGCGAGCTCTCACCGGATGAGGGGCGCATCGAGCGCGGCGGGATCAATCCGCGTGACATCGCCTATCTGCCGCAGCAGGCGTCGCTGGACCGAACCTTCCCGCTCACCTGCGCAGAGGTCGTGGCGATGGGGCATTGGGGCCGCGTCGGACCGTTCCGCCGCATGACGGCAGAGGCGTCAGGTCGTACGGCCGACGCGCTCGCCGCGGTCGGGCTCGACGGCTTCGCTGGTCGCCCGATCGCCACGCTCTCGGCCGGGCAGTTCCAGCGCGTGCTGTTCGCGCGGATGCTGGTGCAGGACGCACCGGTGGTGCTGCTGGACGAACCCTTCACCGCGATCGATGCGCGCACCACCGCCGACCTGATGCGCGTGGTGCGGCGCTGGCACGGCGAGGGCCGCACCGTGATCGCCGTGCTGCACGA
>CALKJX010000247.1 GCA_937995555.1 uncultured Elioraea sp. | reverse complement strand
GGCTGCGCACCGCCGTGGTGAAGGACGGCACGATGTACGTGCAGGCGGGTGCCGGCGTGGTCGCCGACAGCGATCCTGAGACCGAATACCAGGAGACGGTGCACAAGGCGCGCGCGCTGATCCGCGCGGCCGAGGAGGCGGTGCGCTTCGCCGCCGGTGCCGGGCGGTAGCCTACCCCCTCACCTTCTTCACGACCGCCTTGCCGAGATCCTTCGCCGGGTCCTTCAGCACGCCCTTCAGCGTGTTGAAGGCGGGCTTCAGCCCGGCCGCGTTCTTCGTCGCGATCGCCGAGGCGACGGTCAGCAGCGCGGCCCCGATCGCGATCGCCTGACGCACCTTGCCGATGTCCTTGATCGCCTTGCGCGCCCGCCTGGTCTCGCGGTTGATCGCCTCGACACTGGTCTCGGCCTCGGCGAGCAGCGCGCCGACCGCGAGCGTGCGGATGCGCCCAGCCTGACTCTGCAGATCCCAGAACAGGTCGTCGAGCGCGCGCTCCTCGTCCTTCGTCAGGGCGGCGTAGTCCGCAAGCATCCGGTCCGACACGGCCTTGGCCGCCTCGGTGATCTCACGCGCGACCTCGAATCCGTCCGTCAGCTCCGGCATGGTCCGTCCCCTCAGAAGATCGCGGCCTGAAGCGCCCGTCCGATCGTGCGCAGATCGTTGTTCACGGCACGGATCTGGCGCTGGACCTCGGCGGTCGAGAGTCGATCGCGGCCGTCATGGAGGGCCTGGTGGCCCTCGGCGATCTTGCGCATCGCGGCGATGAAGGCGTTGCGCGCGCCGGCGCGGGCGTCGAGCTCGGCGAGCCGCTCCTCGCGCCGTTCGAACACCAGCCGCCGCGCCGCCGGGTCGCTGCGCGGGTTCTCGAGGATGCGGCCATAGGCGGTGCGGATCGCCAGGCGCTCCTGCGCGTCGTCGTCGCCCTGCGCCTCGGCGAAGCGCACCAGCCGCGCCGTGATGTCCTGCACCGGCGCGTTGCCGGCCTCGATCACGCGACCGAGCTCGCGCTGCTGCCAGCCCGCGGTTGCGGCGCGCGCCACGACATTGCCGAGCGCCTCCACCTTCGGCCGCATCGCCGCGTCGAACAGCGCCGCCTTCTGCGCCGCCTCGGCGAGCGGGGCGGTGGACACCGACACCACACCGTCATCGGCAAGATCGCCGAGCGCTGTCATGTAGCCGGTGAGCGCCGTGTGCAGCGCGAGCAGCCCCTCGCGCTGCGCCGCCCGGTCGCCCACGTCGACCGGACGCTCGCGGTAATAGGCCAGCCGGTTGCCGAAGCTGCCGTAGCGGTCCACCAGCGCGCGGTAATCGGCGGTGCCGGCCGAGAGGCGCGAGAAGTCGCGCACGGCGGAGAGATCGGTGCAGGCGGCCAGCGCGAGCAGCGATACCGCCAGCACCCCGCGGATCATGACCCGTATCCGCATGGCATCTCCCTCCCGGCCGGGATGTCGAACCCTACGCGATTTGATAACGAGATGCAACGGATACGTCGGTTCAGCCTGCCTCGCCGATGCCGAGCGCTGCGGCCGCCGCCTCGGCGAGCGCGAGCAAGGCGCGGTCCCGCCCGGGTGCCGCGACCAGGCTGAGCCCCACCGGGGCCCCGTCCACCCGCGCCACCGGCAGCGTCACCTCGGGCGCGCCGGAAAAGCCGCTGATCGAGGTGACGCCGATGGTCTGCTCGCGCACGGCCATGATCTCCTCGGTCGAGGACGACAGCAGCGGGGCCGGCACCGGCGAGGTCGGGAACACCAGCACGCCGCCGCCGGCCAGCAGCGCCCGGATGCGCGCGCCGGCGACCGCGCGGATGTGCCGGCCCCAGGCGGTCTTGGCGGGCGGCTGGTGCGGTGCCGTGTCGAACCGTGCCTGCACCGCAGGCGAGAGCTTCGGCTTCACGCCGAACACCCAGGGCCCGAGCGCGGAGAGGTTCTCCTCGTTGTTGCAGGCCCGGAAGGCATCGAAGAAGGTGTGCAGGCCCTCGACCGCGATCTCCGCCTGTGCGGCACGGCCGAAACGCGCCTCCAGCCGTTCGAGCGCCGGCGTCAGTGCGTTGGCCACCGCCGGGGCGGCGTTCATCCATGCCTCCTCGACCTTCAGCAGCGGCCCGAGCGTGCCCTCGCCGCCCGGCGGCAGCAGCACCTCGCCCACGCGGCGCAGCACGCCCGCGTCGCGCGCGAACCACCCGGCCGTGTCGAAGGAAGGGCCGAGCGGCAGCACGCCGCAGGGGTTGACCGCCCCCCAGCTCGGCCGGATTCCGAACAGGCCGCAATAGCTCGCCGGGATGCGCACCGAGCCCGCGGTGTCGGAGCCGAGCGCGAAGTCGAACAGTCCGGCCGCGAGCCCCGCCGCCGAGCCGCAGGACGACCCGCCCGGATAGCGGTCGGGGCAGGCCGGATTGGTCGGCGTGCCGTACCAGAGGTTCTCGCCGGTGAGCCCGGCGGCGAGCTCCACGGTCTTGGTCTTGCCGACCATCGAGGCCCCGGCCTCGACCAGCATGGTGACGCACGGCGCGGTCACGGCGGCCGGCGCGTGGGTACGCGCCCAGTCCGGGTTGCCGAAGGTGGAGACGTGGCCGGCGACGTCGAACAGGTCCTTCACCCCGAAGGTCAGGCCGGCGAGCGGACCGGACGCCGCCCCCGCGATCGTCACGCGCGGCCCCGGCATGAACGCGCCGACGGGATCGCCCTCGTCCTTCGCCGCGGGCCGGTTCGTCCTGGTCGCCATCTCCACCTCCCTCGCTGTCCGCCGCCGATCCTGGCAGAGCCCGCGCGGGTGCGCAGCCCCTGTCAGGGCACGGCGGCGAAGATCGCGCCGAGCAGCGCGTCGGCGAGGAAGGCGCCGGGATAGGCGAGGGCCGCGCCGAGCAGCAGCAGGACGACGAGTCGCCGGCCGCCCTGCGCGAGTGTCTCGGCGATGCGCGCGATCCGGCCCGGGCGCCGGGATCGAGGCGGTACGGTACGGCGCGGCTTCGCCTTCTTCATGCGCTCCGTTTAGCGCGTCCGAGGCGGCGAAGCAGCAGCGCGTTCGTCACCACCGAGACCGACGAGGCCGCCATCGCCGCGCCCGCGATCACCGGCGAGAGGAAGCCCAAGGCCGCGAGCGGGAGCGCGGCAACGTTGTAGGCGAACGCGAACACCAGGTTCTCGCGGATCTTGCGCAGCGTGGCGCGCGCGATCCGGATCGCCTCGGGCACTAGCAGCGGATCGCTCCGCATCAGGGCGATCCCAGCCGTCTTGAGCGCCGCGTCCGTGCCGCCGCCGACGGCGATGCCGAGATCGGCCGCAGCGAGTGCGGGCGCGTCGTTCACCCCGTCGCCCACCATCGCCACGGTACGACCCTCGCGCTTCAGGGCGAGCACGCGATCAGCCTTGTGCTCGGGGCTCACCTCGGCCTCGACACGGTCGATCCCGACCGTGGCGGCGACCGTGCGTGCCGGCGCCTCGGCATCGCCGGTGAGCAGCACCGGCAGCAGGCCGAGCGCGCGCGTCTCGGCGACCGCCTCGGCGGCACCCGGCCGCAGCGTGTCGGCAAGCGCAAGCGCGCCCAGCACGCGCGCGCCTTCGGCGAGATAGACCGCGGTCGCGCCGCGCGCCTCCTGCTCGGCCGCAAAGGCAGAGAAGGGCGCGGGATCGGCGCCGACCTCCGCCATCATCCGCCGGTTGCCCAGCACCAACGCGCGACCCTCGACACGTCCCGACACCCCCCTGCCCGGCACGGCGCGGAATCCTTCGACCGGCGCCAGGGCGAGCCCGCGCTCCTCGGCCGCACGCAGCACGCCATGCGCGAGCGGATGCTCGCTGCCCTGCTGCAAGGCGGCGGCGAGACGCAGCGTGTCGGGATCGCCCGCGACCGCGATCACCGCGTGCCGGCCCTCGGTCAGCGTGCCGGTCTTGTCGAACACCACCGTGTCGAGGCCGCGCGCGCGTTCCAGCGACGCCGCGTCGCGGATCAGCAC
>CALKJX010000246.1 GCA_937995555.1 uncultured Elioraea sp. | reverse complement strand
GCGCATGATCAGCGCGTTCGCCGCGGCGATGTCCTGCCTGCGCATGTACTGCGTCCAGCCCTCCATGGTCGCATCGACGAAGCGCTGCACAAGCTCCTTCTTCTCGGTCGCCATCCGCCGCGAGATGTTGATCGTGGTCTGATAGTTCTCGTAGCCGGCGTCCGCGATCAGGAACACCTTCGGATTGGCGCCGGCCGCGCGCGCCGCATAGGGCTCGGAGGAGAGGAAGCCCTGCTGGATGGCCATGCGGTCCTGCAGGAAGGGGGCAAGGTTGAAGGTGTAGGGGCGGATCTGGTCGTCGGTGAAGCCGAACTTCGCCTTGAGGAACGGCCAGTACGTCACGCGGCCCTCGGCGCTGACCAGGATCGGTCGCCCCTTCATGTCCTCGAACCGCTCGATGCCGTTGCCCGCATGCGTCATCAGGACCTGCGGATCCTTCTGCATGATCGCGGCGATGGTGAGGAACGGCAGGTTCTCGCGCACGTAGTTCAGCGCGACGAAGCCGTTCGACATGATCATGTCCACCCGTCCGGCGAGCAGGAGCTGGGACGGGTTCTGCTGCGGCCCGCCCATGCGCAGGTCGCAGTCGATGCCGTAGCGGCGGTAGATGCCGGCAGCGACCGCCTGGTAGTAGCCGCCATGCTCGGCCTGGGCGCGCCAGTTGGTCTGGAAGCTGACCGTGTCGAGCGTCTGCGCCGAGACGCGCCCGCCCGGCACGGGCACGAGCGCCGCGCCGCCGAGAAGCCCGAGCGCGCGGCGCCGGTCGATCCGCCACTTCGTCCTCATCGATCTCGCTCCCTGCCGGTCGTGAAGGGGTGTCGCGCAAGGTTCGGCGGAGCGCAATCCTCCGCTGTCGCGCAGATGGGGTGCAATCGCCGTGCCGGAAGCGCCCCGGCGACGGGGCTTGCGCGCGCGCCGATGCCCGGCGCAGGGTCGCGGCCATGCTGGCACCCTGCCCCTGCTGCATGCGGCCGTACGGAAGGCGCGCTTGGCTTGCCGCCGGCCTCGCCTGCGCCGCCGCGCCGGCGCTCGGGCAGGCCGGCGGCGCGCCGCGCCGACTGCTGCTCGCCCATGTCGATGGCGAGCGGTTCGAGGGCATCTATTGGTGCGACGGTGTGCACGACCCCGAGGCCTTGGCGGCGATCGCCTGGCTGTTCCGCGACCGCGAGGAGGGTCTTGCCGGCCCGCTCGATCCGGCCCTGCTCGACACGCTCTGGCTGCTCGACCAGCGGGTCCCCGGACGCGGCTTCGAGGTCGCCTCCGCCTTCAGGACCGCGCGCACCCAGGCGGCGCTGGCCGCGCGCTTGGGCCGGGCGGCGACCGACAGCCTGCATGTTCAGGGGCGTGCCGTGGATGTGCGACGGCCCGGGCTGCACGCGCTCGGCCTGGTCGGCGCCGCGTGGCAGCTCGGCCGCGGCGGCGTGGGGCTCTATCGCGGCGCGATCCCCTTCGTCCATCTTGATACCGGGCCGCGCCGCCGCTGGTGACGGCCGCTCTTCCGCCGTCTTCGCTCCGCACAGGGTGGTTCATGCCCGAGACCCATCTCGTCACCGGCGGTGCCGGCTTCGTCGGCAGCCATCTCGTCCTGGCGCTGCTCGCCCGTGGCGATCGCGTGGTCGTGCTCGACGATCTCTCGACCGGTCACGCCGCCGCCGTGCCCGAGGGCGCGGTGCTGATCGCGGGCCGGATCGGCGACCCGGACGCGCTCGCCCGTGCCTTCGCCCACGGCCCGTTCGCCTCGGTACTGCATTTCGCGGCGCTCTCGCTGGTCGGGGACTCGATGCGCGAGCCCTACCTCTACCTCAAGGAGAACGCGAGCAACGGGCTTGCGCTGATCGAGGCCGCGGTCGCGCATGGGGTGAGGCGCTTCGTGCTGTCCTCCACCGCCGCGCTGTTCGGCGCCCCGACGACGATCCCGATCCCGGAGGAGGAGCCGATCGATCCCGGCTCCCCTTACGGCGAGAGCAAGGCCTGGCTGGAGCGCGCGCTCGTCTGGGCGGAGCGGATCCACGGGCTGCGCTCGGCCTGCCTGCGCTATTTCAACGCCGCCGGCGCCGACCCGGACGGGCGGCTCGGCGAGGACCACCGGCCGGAGACCCATCTGATCCCGCTGGTGCTGGATGCCGCCGCCGGACGGCGCCCGCCGCTCACCGTGTTCGGCGACGACTATCCCACGCCGGACGGCACCTGCATCCGCGACTACATCCACGTCGCCGACCTCGCCGAGGCGCATCTGCTGGCGCTGGAGGCGCTGACGACGCGCAGCGTCCGCTACAACCTGGGCAACGGCACCGGCTACTCGGTGCGCGAGGTGATCGCCGCCGCCGAGCGCGTCACCGGCAGGCGCGTGCCGCACACGATCGGGCCGCGCCGACCCGGCGACCCGCCCGTGCTGGTCGCCTCCAGCCGCCGTATCCGCGAGGAGCTCGGCTGGACGCCGCGCCATCCCGCGCTGGAGACGATCATCGCCCATGCCTGGGCCTGGCGGCAGGGGAATCCCGAGGGGTATCGCTGAGGACGGCCGGTGCCCGAGGGCGCGCCGTCGCGCTTGCGCGCCGGGGCTTTTGCTGCTGGTCTCGCGCTGCCGCCACAACGAGGATCGTCATCCGTCGTGAGCCATCACCAGACGGCCCCGCGCGCCCTGGTCGACAGGTATCTGTCGCTGCCCGCCGTGACCATGCCGCGCTTCACCGGCGACGGGACGCTGCTGTTCCTCAGCGACGCGCCGGGCTCGGCCCAGGTCTTCGCGCTCGGGCCCGACGGCACGGCGGTGCAGCGCACCACGCATCGCGACGCGGTGACCAATCTCGCGGGCGCGCGCCACGGCGGCTGGGCCGTGTTCGCGCGCGACCAGGGCGGCGACGAACGCCACCAGCTCCACCTGCTGCCCGAGCACGGTGAGGCGCGCGCGCTGACGAGCGATCCGCGCACCATCCATGGCTGGGGTGCGATCAGCCCCGACGACACGCGCATCGCCTACACCGCGAACAGCCGCGATCCGGCGCACACCGATGCCTGGGTGATGGACCTCGCCACCGGCGCGGCGCGCTGCGTGCTGGAGGTCGAGGGGCCGCACGAGCTGCCCTGTTGGCACCCGGACGGACGCGCGATCGTGGTGATGACCGCGCCGCGCAGCTACGAGAGCACGCTCTATCTGGTCGAGGTGGCGAGCGGGGACGTCACGCCGCTGACCCCGCACGAGGGCGACTGGCGGCATCTCTCGCCGCGGTGGCGGCGCGACGGCAGCGCGTTCTGGCTGCTGACCGATCGCGACCGCGAGTTCCTCGGCGTCGCGACGATGGAACCGGGCGGGACGCCGCGGTTCCTCTACGCACCCGACTGGGATGTCGAGAAGCTGGAGCTGTCGCCCGACCAGCGCCGGCTCGCCGTGGTGGTGAACGAGGGCGGCTATTGCCGGCTGCGCGTGCTGGACGCCGAGACCGGCGCGGTCGTCGCGGCCCCGGAGCATCCGGGCGGAGCGATCACGGCGATCTCCTGGTCGCCCGACGGCGCCTCGGTCGCCTTCGACCTCGCGACCCCGACCAGCCCCTCGGCGATCTGGCGCGCGACCGTGGCCGAAGGCAGTGCGCGCTGCGTCTATCGCGCGGCCGAGCCGGCGCCCGACGCGCGGCCCTATGCCCTCTGCGAGGCGCCGAGCTTCGACGGGCGGATGGTGCCGTTCTTCCTCGCCCTGCCGGAGGGCACCGTCCCGGCCTCCGGCTGGCCGGTGCTGGTCTGGGTGCATGGAGGGCCCGCGAACCAGGCGCTGCCGAACTGGCGCCCGGACCTTCAGGCCGTGCTGGCCGCCGGCATCGCGGTGGCGATCCCGAACGTGCGCGGATCGAGCGGCTACGGCCGCAGCTACGCCGCGCTGGATGATCGCGAGAAGCGGCTCGACAGCGTCGCCGACCTCGCCGCGGTGCGGCAGTTCCTCGCCACCCGGCCTGGGCTCGATCCCGACCGTGTCGCCGTGATGGGGCAGAGCTATGGCGGCTGGATGGTGCTGGCGGCGATGACCGAGTACCCGCATCTCTGGGCCGCCGGGGTGGAGTTCTACGGCATCGCGCGCTGGAAGACGTTCTTCGAGCGCACCGGCCCCTGGCGCGTGGGCCATCGCGCCGCCGAGTACGGCGACCCGGTGGCGGATGCCGAGCTGCTGGAGCGGCTCTCGCCGATCCATCGCGTCGATCGCATCGCCGCGCCGCTGCTGGTGGCGCAGGGCCTGACCGATCCGCGCGTGCCGCCCTTCGAGAGCGAGCAGATCGTCGCCGCGCTGAAGGCGCGCGGCGTGCCGGTGCGCTACGTCACCTTCGCCGACGAGGGCCACGGCTTCACCAAGCGCGACAACCGCCGGGTGATCTACGCCGAGGTGGTGGCGTTCCTGACCCGGCATCTGCGCGGGGAGGGGCGGTGACGCGTCAGACGACGCGTATGAAGGCGATGTCCTTCAGGCGGTCGCTGCTGATGCGGTAGCCGGCAATGTTGCCGCCGGCGCGGGTGAAGCGCAACACGTGCTGGCTCACCCAGCCCGGCCGGCCGGTCTTGGCGTGGAACGTATCGGCGGCGAGCGGAGTGAGCGGAAGCTCGGCCTCGGTGTGATAGGCCGGGCCGAACCGCACCACCAGCCCGCCGTCGCGCGCGAACACTGCATGTTCGGTGGCGAGCGCCGGGCAGACGTAGCGTCCGACATACCCGGCGCGGTCCGCGTCGGAAAGTGCCGGCGGATCCGCCGGCAGATAGACGCCGCGCTGGCCGCCGAAATCGAGGTGCAGCCGCGGCCCGCCGCCTGTCGCCTCGACGCGCAGCGTGGTGTCGAAATTGGCCCAGCCGTCGTGGAACACGCCGTCGCCCTGCGGCGCGAGCGACAGCGCGAAGCCGAGCTTGTCGCCGCTCAGGCCGGTCTCGCTGCGCATCAGCGTCAGCGGCTCGCCGGAGACGGTATCGACGAAGGTGCCGGTCAGCGCCTTGAGGGTCGCCGCGTCGAGCCCGGTCTCGGGCACGGGCGGCGCCGGGATGCTCTCGCCCAGGGTGAGCTCCAGCAGACGGCGCAGACGGCCGTAGGGATCGGCGTCCTCTCGGTTCGACAGCAGCACGAAGCCCAGATCGCGCTCGGGCACGCGCGCGAAGTTGGCCTTGTAGCCGGGCAGGCTGCCGCCATGCACCCAGACGGTGAGGCCCCGCCAGGTGCGGATGCCGAGGCCCAGCCCGTAATTGGTCGGCGTGCCGTCGGCGAGGGTGCCGCGCTCGGTCATCGCGGCGATGGGCACGCCGTTCACCACGCCGTCGCGCAGCGCGAGGTTCCAGCGGATCAGGTCGTCGAGATCGCTCACCAGCCCGCCGGCACCCGAGATGCCGAAAGCCCAGGCGCCGCGGCGCCACGTGCCGGCATCCTTGATGTAGGGGCTGGCCAGTCCCTCGGTCACCGTCTCCGGATCGTCGCGGATCAGCGTGCGCGTCATGCCGAACGGGGCGAAGATCAGTTCGTCGAGTGCCGCGGCGAAGGGCTTGCCGACGGTGCGCGCGATCGCGAGCGCGCACAGGTTGAACTGGATGTTGGTGTAGACGTAGCGCTGGCCGACCGGATAGCTCGGTTCGGTCTGTGCGAACGCGAGCGCCGCCAGGTCGGCTTCGCTGCGCGGGTAGCGGTACCAGACGCCGCGCAGCTTCATCATCTCCATCGCGTCGCGCAGCCCCGCCGTCATGCCGGCGAGCCGGCGCAGCGTGATCGGCCCGGGCACGGCGAGTTCGGGGATGATCGCGCGCACGTCGGCATCGAGATCGAGCCGGCCCTGATGCGCGAGCATCGCCAGGGCGGCCCCGACGAAGGTCTTGGTGACGGAGGCGATGTGGAATCGGCTTGTCGGCGTGTTCGGCACGCCGTGCTCGGGCGAGGCAAGCCCGAAGGCGCGGCGCGCGACAACCTGATCGCCGTGCAGCACCGCAGCCACGCCGCCGGGCTCGCCGGCCACCCAGTCGGAGAAGAGCGTGGCGAGCGCGACGTCGAAATCGGTCATGGCGGAGTCCTGAGTGTTTGGAGGCGGCGGAGCCTAGCCCTTCACTGCGCCGGCGGTAAGCCCGGCGACGATGCGGCGCTGGAACACCAGCACGAGCGCGATCAGTGGCATGGTGGCCGTGACGGGGGCGGCCATGATCCGACCCCACGGCACCTCCAAGGCGCTGGCGCCGCTGATCAGCGCGATCGCCACCGGCACGGTGCGCTTGTCGTCGGTGAGCGTGGAGGTGAGCGCGAACAGGAACTCGTTCCAGGCGGCGATGAAGGCGAGCAGGCCCGTGGTGACCATGGCCGGCGCGAGCAGCGGCAGGAACACGCGCGTCAGCACCATCCAGGACGAGGCGCCGTCGATCATCGCCGCCTCCTCCAGTTCGACGGGCAGGGCGCACACGAAGGTGGTGAGCACCCGGACCGTGAAGGGCAGGGTGAAGATCAGGCGATGAACGAGGCGGTGATGGCGGCGCGGCGCGAACGCGACCCCGAGCAGCGCATCCTGATGTATCACGCCCTGCAGCGCCGCTTCATGCAGGAGGGTCGCTTCATCCATGCCTTCCAGCAGATCCGGCTGCTTGCGGCCGGTCCGGCGCTGAAGGACATCAAGCAGAGCGCGCGGCGGGTTGCCGACGCCACCGCGGTGAAGTAGGCCGGCCCGGCAGAGCGGGTGCCGCAGCCGACGCTTGCGGCGCCCGCGAAGCTGTGCCGCAATCAACGCCAAGGTGCCGGGCGACGGCGCCAGGGATGCGACCGGAGAGACGGAGACCGACCATGCGAGCCGGCAGGGCTGGCCTTCTCGCCGCGACGGCGGCGTTGGCGTTGGCGTGGGGCACGGCGGAGGCGCAGACGCGCACGCCGCGCGACGCGCTGGTGATGGCGTGGAACATCGACGCGATCCTGACCATGGATCCGGCGCAGATCGGCGAGGTCGTCACCGACGAGATCGTCAACAACACCTGCGACCCGATGATCTTCCAGAACGTCGACGACCCGGCGAAGCTCGAGCCCGGGCTTGCCGAGCGCTGGGACATCAGCGAGGACGGCAAGACCTACACCTTCCACCTGCGGCGCGGCCTGAAGCACCCGTCGGGCAACCCGGTCACGGCGCAGGACGCCGCCTGGAGCATCCGGCGCGTGCTGTATCTCGGCTTCGGCAACGCCGCCCAGTACACGCAATGGGGCCTGTCGAAGGAGAAGGCCGAGGAGCAGGTCCGGGCGGTCGACGAGCACACGCTCCAGGTGACCGTGCCGGAACCGTGGCCGCCCAGCCTTTTCCTCTACGTCTTCACCGGCCGGCAGGGCTTCATCCTCGACCGCAAGACGATCGAGCCGCATGTCGGCACCCGCGCTGACGGCGCCTCCGACTACGGCAATGGATGGCTGAAGACGAATACCGCCTGCATCGGCCCGTATCGGCTGACGCGCTGGACCGCCTCGGACACGGTGATCCTGGAGCGCAACGCCAACTACTGGCGGGGCGAGGTGCCGCTGCGCCGCGTGATCATCCGCCACGTCGCCGAGAGCGCGGCGCAGCGCTTGCAGCTCGAGCGGGGCGACATCGACATCGCGCGCGACCTCAACGCCGAGGATCTCGCGGCGGTCGATGCGAACCCCAACCTGAAGCTGAACGCGGCGCTGCGCCACCAGCTGTACTACATCGGCGCCAACATGGATCACCCGATCCTGGGCAACGACGATGTGCGCATGGCGATGCGCTACCTGGTGGACTACCAGGGGCTGGAGCGCACGGTGATGCGCTACTCCGGCAGGGCGTGGAACAGCTTCGCGCCGCAGGGCGCGTTCGGCGCGCTGCCGCCGGAGCGCGGGCTGATCTATCGACTCGATCTCGACAAGGCGCGCGAGTATCTCGCCAAGGCCGGCCATGCCAACGGCTTCACCGTGAAGCTGATGCACGGCACGGCCTTCCCTGCGCCGGACATCGCGCAGCACTTCCAGGCCAACGCGGCGAAGGTCGGCATCCGCGTCGAGATCGAGCAGATGGCCTCGGGCCAGCTCTTCTCGCGCATGCGCGACCGCAATTTCGAACTCGCCTTCCTCGGCTGGTCACCGGGTTATCCGGATGCCGACGCGAACGCGTCGCGACACGTCTTCAACCCGGACAACCGCGCCGAGGCGCGTCAGGGCATGTTCCTGTCCTGGCGCGCGAGCTTCTACCGCGAGTGGTTCAACGACGCGGTGCAGCGGGCGCGGCTGGAGCGCGATCCGGAGCAGCGCAAGCTGATGTACTACGAGATCCAGGAGCGGTTCATGCGCGAGGGACCGTTCATGTACAATTTCCAGCAGGTGCGCCAGCTCGCCATGCGCAACGAGGTGCGCGAGTTCAAGCACCACGCCTTCAAGGTCTTCTACACGACCGCGCGCAAGTAGCGCGGCAGGCGGATCGCCGTGGCAGCAGGCGGCACGGCCGTCGCCTCGCGCGGCGGGGCGGGGGCAGCCGGTCGGGACCGCGCCGACCGGCTGCGCCGCCTCGGCCGCGAGGTGTTCCGGCAGGCGAGTGCGGTCGGCATCTCGCTGTTCGGCCTGCTCGCGATCACCTTCTTCATCGGGCGGATGCTGCCGCTTGATCCGGTGATCGCGGTGATCGGTGACGATGCGCCGCAATCGACCTACGACATGGTGTACCGGGAACTCGGGCTCGACCGGCCGCTCTGGGAGCAGTTCGCGATCTATGTCGGCAAGGTGCTTCGGGGCGATTTCGGCGTCGCGCTGAACACCTCGAACCGCGTGGCGGACGATCTGTTGCGCGTGTTCCCGGCGACCGTCGAGCTCGCCACCGTCTCGATCGTGATCGGCGTGGGCCTCGGCATCCCGTTCGGTGTGATCGCCGCCGTGCACCGCGGCAGGATGATCGACCACATCGTCCGCGTGGTCGGGCTGATCGGCTACTCGGCACCGAATTTCTGGCTCGGGCTGATGGGGCTCGTGGTGTTCTACGCCACGCTCGGCTGGGTCGGCGGGCCCGGGCGGGTGAGCGTGTTCTACATCGACATGATAGAGCCGCGCACCGGCTTCCTGCTGATCGACTCGCTGCTCGAGAACGAGCCGGACGTGTTCTGGAGCGCGGTCGAGCACATCATCCTGCCGGCCTCGATCCTCGGCTACTCCTCCACCGCCTACATCGCGCGCATGACGCGCAGCTTCATGCTGGAGCAGTTGAGCCAGGAATACGTGATCACCGCTCGCGTGAAGGGGCTGTCGCGCGCGCGCGTGGTCTGGCGGCACGCGTTCCCCAACATCATGGTGCAGCTCGTCACCGTGATCGCGCTCGCCTATGCCTTCCTGCTCGAAGGCGCGGTGCTGACCGAGACGGTGTTCGCCTGGCCGGGCTTCGGCCGCTATCTCACGCTCGGCCTCCTCGCCGGCGACATGAACGTCGTGCTCGCCTGCACCCTGATCGTCGGACTCACCTTCATCGTGCTGAACCTGATCTCCGACATACTCTACCACCTGCTCGATCCGAGGACGCGATGACCGCCGAGGTCCGCACCGGCGCGCCGGCGCATGGTGGCCTGCGTGCCTGGCTGCTGGCTGAGACGGTCACCAGCCCTGCCCAGGCGCGCGCGCAGAAGCTCTATCTGGGCTGGCGTCGCTTTGCTTCGAACCCGCTCGCGCTGATCGGGCTCGGCATCGTCGTCATGCTGATCCTGCTCGCGATCTTCGCCCCGCTGGTCGCCACGTACGACCCGTTCGCGCAGAGCCTCGAACGCCGGTTGCTGCCGCCGTCTGGTGCGCACTGGCTGGGCACCGACGAACTCGGCCGCGACATCTGGAGCCGCATCGCCTATGGCGCGCGCATCACGCTGATGATCGTGTTGCTGGTCGCGCTGATCGCCGCCCCGCTCGGGCTGCTGATCGGCACGGTTGCGGGGTATCTCGGCGGCTGGGTCGATGTCGCGCTGATGCGCCTCGTTGATGTGTTCCTCTCGTTCCCCGGGCTGATCCTGGCCCTCGCCTTCGTCGCCGCGCTCGGCTCGGGGCTGGAGAACGCGATCATCGCGATCGCACTCACCGCCTGGCCACCGATCGCGCGTCTTGCGCGCGCCGAGACGCTGACCGTGCGGCGCGCCGACTACATCGCCGCGGTGCGGCTCGCGGGGGCCTCGGATTTGCGCATCATCGTCCGCCACATCATGCCGATCTGCATTCCCTCGGTGATCATCCGCATCACGCTGAACATGGCCGGGATCATCCTGACCGCGGCTGGGCTTGGCTTCCTTGGCCTCGGTGCGCAGCCGCCTTCGCCGGAATGGGGAGCCATGCTCTCCACCGGGCGCGCCTACATGCTCGGCAGCTGGTGGCTCGCCGCGATGCCAGGTATCGCGATTCTTGTCGTCTCGCTCGGCTTCAACCTTCTGGGCGATGCCCTGCGCGACGTACTCGATCCGCGCGCGTCATGAGCGAGCCCATCCTCACCGTCGACGGGCTCTCCGTCAGCTTCCGCTCGCCGCAGGGCGTGGTGCAGGCCGTGCGCGGCATCAGCTTCACGGTCGGGCGCGAGAAGGTGGGCATCGTCGGCGAGTCCGGCTCCGGCAAGAGCATGACCGGCCGCGCGATCCTCAAGCTCACGCCGCCCTCCGCGCAGGTTTCGGCGCGCGTGCTGCGGTTCCGCGATATCGATCTCGCCAAGGCCGACGAGCGGGCGATGCGCGCCATCCGCGGCGACCGGATCGGCATGATCCTGCAGGACCCGAAATTCGCGCTCAACCCGGTGCAGACGGTCGGCCGTCAGATCGCCGAGGCTTTCCGCATCCACCGCAGCGCCAGCGGCGCGGAGGCGAAGGACCGCACGCTCGCCATGCTCGAGGCTGTGAAGATCCGCAACCCGCGTCGCGTGTTCGACCTCTACCCGCACGAGGTCTCGGGCGGGATGGGCCAGCGCATCATGATCGCGATGATGCTCATCCCGGAGCCGGATCTGCTGATCGCCGACGAGCCCACCAGCGCGCTCGATGTCACCGTGCGACTCTCGGTGCTGCGCATCCTCGACGAGCTGGTGAGCGATCGCGGCCTCGGCCTGATCTTCATCAGCCACGATCTCAACCTGGTCGCGACGTTCTGCGACCGCGTCCTGATCATGTATGCCGGCCGCATCGTCGAGAGCCTGCCGGCGATCGAGTTGCATCGTGCGCAGCACCCCTACACGCGCGGCCTGCTCGAGAGCCTGCCGCGCATCAACGAACGGCGCGAGCGCCTGCCGGTGCTGACGCGCGATCCGGCGTGGCTCACCGCATGAGCGGACCCGTCATCTGCGTGCGCGACCTCCGGGTCAGCTTCGGCCGCGGCGCGAGCCTGATCCATGCGGTGGACGGCGTCTCCTTCGATGTCGCCGAGGGCGAGGTATTCGGCCTGGTCGGTGAGTCCGGCTGCGGCAAGTCGACCATCCTGCGCGCGATCTCGGGTCTCAACACCGAGTGGACCGGATCGGCCACGATCGCCGGACGTCCCGTGGCGCACCGGCGCGACCCGACCATGGCGCGCATCGTGCAGATGGTGTTCCAGGACCCCTACGGCTCGCTCCATCCCAAGCACACGGTCGAGACCGCGCTGATGGAGCCGATCCGCATCCACGGGCTCGACAGCGGTGCGCGCCGGATCGACCGCGTTCTGACCGAGGTCGGGCTCTCGCCCGCCTTCCGCTACCGTTATCCGCACCAGCTCTCGGGCGGGCAGCGCCAGCGTGTGGCGATCGCGCGCGCGCTGATCCTCGAGCCGCGGGTGCTGCTGCTCGACGAGCCGACCAGCGCGCTCGATGTCTCGGTGCAGGCGGAGATCCTGAACCTGCTCTCCGACATCAAGCGCATGGAGAAACTGACCTATGTCCTGGTGAGCCACGACTTCGGCGTGATCGCCCACATGTGCGACCGCGTCGCAGTGATGAACCACGGCATGATGCTGGAGGAGCTCACGGTCGAGGATCTGATGGAGGGGCGGATGCGGCACGACTACACGCGCGACCTCTACGAGGCGTCGGCGGGCTATTCACGCCGGCTCCAGACGCGGGCGGACGAGGCCGACGCCGCGGCTTGACCCATGCCGCCTGAGCAGACGCGATCCGGGGGGTGTGAGCGGAGGCGATGGATTTCGACCTGAAGCCGGAACAAAAAGCGTTCCGTGAGAGCGTGCGCCGCTTCGCGGAGCGTCATCTGGCCGCCGGGGCGGTGGCGCGGGCCCATGCCGAGGCGTTCCCCTGGGACATCGCCGAGCTGATGGCGACGAACGGCCTGTTCGGCATCATGCTGGCGGAGGAGGATGGCGGCCAGGGTGGTACGCTGATGGACGCGGTGCTTGCGGCCGAGGAGATCGCGCGCGTCTGTCCCCGCTCGGCCGATGTGCTCCAGGCCGGCAATTTCGGTGCCTTCCGCACCTTCGCCGAGTACGCGACGCCGGCGCAGAAGGAACGCTGGTTCGCGCCCCTGCTCGCCGGCAAGGCGATCTGCGCGGTCGGCATGACGGAGCCCGAGGCAGGCTCGGCGCTGACCGATCTGCGCACCGCCTGCACGCCCGACGGCAACGGCTATCGGCTGAACGGCGGCAAGGTGTTCACCTCGAACAGCGACGATGCCTCGGTGTTCCTGATCTACTGCCGCTTCGGCCCCGGCACGGAGGGGATCGGCAGCGTGATCCTCGAGCGCGGGATGGACGGGTTCACGCTCGGCGAGAAGCGCCGCTACCTGAACGGCGAGATCTGGCGGCCCCTGCATTTCGACAACGTGTTCATCCCGCCCGAGCATGTGCTGCTGAAGGAGGGCGGGTTCCGCAAGCAGATCGCGGGATTCAATGTCGAGCGCGTCGGCAACAGCGCACGCTCGCGCGCGGTCGGCGAGTGCGCCTTCCGCATCGCCAAGGAACACGCCGAGACGCGCGTGCAGTTCGGCCGCCGGCTGATGGAGTTCCAGGGGCTGCAGTGGAAGTTCGCCGAGATGCGCGTCGCCCTCGATGGCGCCCAGCTGCTGCTCTACCGCGCCGCCGCGAACGCAGGGCGCGGCCTGCCCGATCCGCAGGAGGTCGCGATCGCCAAGTATGCGTGCAACCAGGCCGGCTGGCTCGCGGTGAACGAGGCGATGCAGGTGATGGGCGGTACGGGCTACTCGGATGACGTGCTGGTCGAGTACTGCCTGCGCAAGTCGCGCGGCTGGATGATCGCCGGCGGATCGCTGGAGATGATGAGGAACCGCATCGCCGAGGGCGTGTTCGGCCGGTCCTTTCCGCAGCGGCCGCCGCGCGCCGGGGCATGACGCCGCTCGCGCGGGCGCTGTTTGCGCCGCGGCGGATCGCGCTGATCGGCGCCTCGGCCGACCCTTCGCGCCTGACCGCGCGCGCGCAGATCCATCTGCGCCGGCACGGCTTCGACGGGGAGATCCTGCCGATCAACCCGCGCGCGGAGACGATCCTCGGCGAGCGTGCCTATCCCTCGCTCGACGAGGCACCTGGGCCGATCGACCACGCCTTCATCCTGCTCGGCGCCGAACGCGTCGAGGAGGCGGTCGCGGCCTGCGCGCGCCGACAGGTGCCGGTCGCGATGATCCTGTCGGACGGCTTCGCCGAGGCGGGTGCGGAGGGGGCGGCGCGCCAGCGGCGCGTGCTGGCGGCCGCACGCGCGGGCGGGGTGCGGCTGCTCGGGCCCAACTGCATCGGCCTGATCAACGTGCCGGCCCGCACAGCCCTGTC
>CALKJX010000245.1 GCA_937995555.1 uncultured Elioraea sp. | reverse complement strand
CGTCACGCGCGTCTCGCTCGGTGTTCAGGATTTCGACCCGGTCGTGCAGAAGGCCGTGAACCGCATCCAGCCGCTGGAGGTGGTGACCGACGTGGTCGCGCGGCTGCGCGGCGCGCGGATCGACCGCATCAATCTCGACCTCATGTACGGCCTGCCGCATCAGACCGAACTGTCGGTCGCGCGCACCGCCCGCCAGGCGCTGGCGCTGAATCCCGACCGGGTGGCGCTGTTCGGCTATGCGCATGTGCCGTGGATGAAGCGCCACCAGCGGCTGATCGACGAGGCGGCGCTGCCTGGTGCCGCCGAGCGGCTGGCGCAGTTCCGCGCCGCCCTCGCCGTGTTCACCGCGGCGGGGCACGTGGCGATCGGGCTCGACCATGCGGCGCGACAGGACGATTCGCTGGCGGTGGCCGCGCAGGAGGGGCGGCTCCGGCGCACGTTCCAGGGCTACACCGACGACAGGGCGCCGGTGCTGATCGGCCTCGGCGCGTCGGCGATCTCGTCGCTGCCGCAGGGCCATGCGCAGAGCGCGCCGGCGGTACCCCAGTGGCGCGAGGCGGTGCGCGCCGGGCGGTTGCCGATCGTGCGCGGCATCGAGCCCGACGCCGAGGACCGACTGCGCGCGGCACTGATCGAGCGGCTGATGTGCGACATGGGCCTCGACATCGGCGCGATCTGCCGCGCGCATGGCGAGGCCCCGGGCCGCTTCGCCGACGCGCTGGCGCGCTTCGATGCGATGGCGGAGGACGGACTGCTGGAACGCGAAGGCTGGCGCATCACCGTCACGTCCCGCGGCCGGCCGTTCCTGCGCGCGATCGCCGCGGTGTTCGACCGTCATCTCGATCCCGGAGCGGTGCGGCATGCGCGTGCGGTGTGAGCGTCTTGCCGGCGCAACGTCGGCCTTCTAGCCTGACGCGAACCCGACGGCGCCCGACGCAGCGCCGCAGCGTGCGGAGGGAACGAGGATGAGCCCGATCAGGTTGGGCCGGCGGGCGCTGCTTGCGGCGCCCGCGGTTGCGATCGCCGTGCCCTTGCGCGCGCAGGGGACGCGCCCAATGCGCATCGTCGTGCCGTTCCCGCCGGGCGGCTCGGTCGATCTCGTGAGCCGGATCGTCCAGCCGCGCCTCGCCGAACGCCTCGGCCGTGCGGTGGTGATCGAGAACCGCACGGGCGCGTCAGGAATGATCGGCTCGGCGGCGGTGGCGCAGGCCGCGCCGGACGGGTCGACGATCGTCTGGGGCAACATCGCCACGCACGGCATCAATGTCTCGATCTACGAACGGATGGCGTACGATCCGGTGGCGGATTTCGCCCCCGTGACGCTCGCCTGCGCCATCTCCTTCATGCTGGTCGTGCATCCGTCGGTGCCGGTGCGGAGCGTCCGCGAGCTGGTGGAACTGTCGAAGCAGCCCGGGCAGCATCTGACCTACGGCTCGGCCGGATCCGGCAGCCTGCCGCATCTGTTGACCGAGATGCTGAAGAGCGAGACCGGGGCGCGGCTGGAGCATGTGCCGTTCCGCGGCGGCGGGCCGATGTTGATCGACCTGGTTGCCGGAACCATCAACGCGGTGTTCGCGGACGTGCCGTCGCTGCTGCCGCATGTGCGGGCGGGTGCGGTGCGTGCGCTCGCGGTCGCGGGGGCGGAGCGGTCGCCGCTGCTGCCGGACCTGCCCACGGTGGCGGAGACCTATCCGGGGGTGTCGGGCACTGCCTGGCATGGCGTGTTCGCCCCGGCGCGCACGCCGCCGGAAACGGTCGCGGCGCTGAATGCGGCGCTCGTGGCGGTGCTGCGCGAGCCCGAGATCCGCGAGCGTCTGTTGGGTCTGGGCGCCGAGCCGATCGCCTCGACGCCGGAGGAGTTGCGGCAATTCCAGGCCGCGGAGATCGCGAAGTGGCGCACGGTCGCGCGCGCGGTCGGGGCCAAGGCGGAGTAGCCTGTCGGCTCTCGGTCGATGAGGGGGTCCGGGGGAGGCGTGGCCTCCCCCGGGTCAGGGTCTTTTCCGCCGCAGCAACAGGTGCACCGCACCCGTATTGGCGCGATGCGGATGCGCGATCGCGAGGATCACGCCGCGCAGCGGCGGCGCGTTCAGCCAGTGTGGCAGTTCCCGCCGCAGCACACCGCCGGTCTCGCCGGTACCCTTGCCGGTGACGATGGCCACACAGCGGAGCCCCTCCGCCTGCGCGCCGAGCACGAAGCGGCGGACGGCCTCGTGGGCGTCGTCGGCGCGGCGCCCGTGCAGGTCGAGCGTGCGTTCCGGCCGCGTCCGCCCGCGGCGCAGGTCGTCCCAGCGCTTGCGGTCGAGTCCGCCGGGGGCGACGCCGATCGCGAGGTCGGGTGGCGGTTGCGGCGCGTTCCTCGCCCTGTCCGCCGTCCGCGTGCGCGGCAGCGGGGACGCGGCGATGCGATCGGGCTCGGGTTCGGGCGGTTGCGGGGCCGGGTCTTCGGCGGGCCGCAGCGGCGTGATGCCGGCGGCGGCGACGAAGCGGCGCCAGAGCGACGCCTCCTCCTCGGTCACCGTCCGGCGACGTCGCGCGGGCGGGATGCGGCCGCGCGGCAGGCGCATCAGCCGGCCCCGTCCTCCAGCAGGATCACGTGCAGCCGGCGCGGACCGTGCGCGCCGAGTTCGAGCGTCTGCTCGATGTCGGCCGAGCGCGAGGGGCCGGTGATCATCATGACGTTGCGCGGCATGAAGGCGGTGCCGGTCGGCGTCTCACCCGACCCGCCGCGCTCGGCGCGGATCAGGTCGAACGCGTCTTCGTAGGCGCCGAGGATGCGGCTCGCGCGCAGCACGACGATGTGCGTGTCGGGCAGGATGTTCAGCGTGGTCGGGTGCTCGGGGCCCGACAGCATCAGCATGGTGCCGGTCTCGGCGACGGCGGCGAAGCAGGGCGTGACCGCGACCGGATCGGTGGGTTGGGCGCGGCCGAAGGCGACGCGCAGCATCGGCCGTTCCGACCACGGCAGGCGTTGCAGCAGCGGATCGGGGGCCACGCGCAGCTCCGCCGGCAGGTTGTGCTGTGCCAGATACTCGGCGATCAGGCGGGGGATCTCCGCCTCCGACGCGGCGCGCGCGACCGTGCCGAATTCCTTCTCGAGTTCGGTGATGAAGGTCGCGACGCGGCGTTCGCGCGGCGTGCGCCCGCGCTCGGGCACGAGGTTGCGCGGATGCGCCTTCAGCCGGTCAAGCAGGCCCGCGGCGACGCTGTCGGGCAGGGCGTCGCGCTTGAGGCCGCGGCGGATGCGGCCGAGGATGCGCGCCCGCGCGTCGGCTCCTTCCGCCATCAGACGAGCCCCTGGCGTTTCAGTCGCGCGTAGCGGGAATGGAACGTTTCGCCTTCCGGCGCCGGCATGTCGCGCCCGCCGGTCCAGCCCTTGGCGAGCGGCAGCCACGAGAACCGACCGCGGCGCCGGCCGAGCAGCCCAAGCGCGCGCATCGCGAGCCGCGTGCCCAGGCGATAGACGCCGGGCCGCTTGGCGAACCAGGCCCAGACGGCGAGACCTGTGCGCGCTGCGCGCGGCGTCAGGTGCCGCTCGAACTCCCGTTCGCGCCAGTGCCGCATCATCCTCGGCAGCGGGATCTTCATCGGGCAGACGCTCTCGCAGCGCCCGCAGAAGGTGGACGCATTGGGCAGGTGGCCCGCCTTGTCCACGCCGATCAGCGAGGGGGTGAGCACCGCGCCCATCGGCCCCGGATAGACCCAGCCGTAGCTGTGGCCGCCGACCGCGCCATAGCCCGGGCAGTGGTTCATGCAGGCCGCGCAGCGGATGCAGCGCAGCATGTCCTGGAACTCGGTGCCGACCATGTTGGACCGACCATTGTCGAGCAGCACGACATGATACTGCGCGGGCCCGTCGCGGTCCTCGGGGCGGCGTGGTCCGGTGGAGAAGGTGACGTAGGTCGAGAAGTCCTGGCCGACGGCGCTGCGCGCCAGCATGCGCAGGATCACGCAGGCATCCTCGAGCGTCGGTACGACCTTCTCGATCGACGCGAGCGCGATGTGCACCCTGGGCAGGGTCTGGGTGAGATCGCCGTTTCCCTCGTTCGTCACGATCACGGAACTGCCGGTCTCGGCGATCAGCATGTTCGCACCCGTGATGCCGACATCGGCGGCGAGGAAGCGGTCGCGCAGCACCTCGCGCGCCTCGGCCATCAGGTCGCGGCGTTCGTTGAACACGCGGTCGGCCGGGAGCTTCGTGTGGCTCTTCCTGAACGCCTCGATCCAGTCCTCGCGGTTCAGGTGGAAGGCCGGGCCGATGATGTGGCTCGGCGGCTCCTTGCGGAGCTGGAGGATGTACTCGCCGAGATCGGTCTCGACCGGCTGGATCCCGGCCGCCTCGAGGTGCTCGTTCAGCGCGATCTCCTCGGAGATCATCGACTTGCCCTTGGTCACGGTCTTCGCGCCGACCGAACGGCAGATCTCGAGCACGATGCGCCGCGCGTCCTCAGCCGTTTCGGCCCAGTGCACCTGACCGCCCTGCGCCTCGACGGCGCGCGCGTAGACGTCGAGGTAGAAGTCCAGATGCGCGATCGTGTGGTTCTTGAGGTCGCGGCCGATCTCGCGGAGGCGCTCGAATTCGGGGAGGGTGGCCACACCCTTCGCGCGCTTCTCGATGAAGCGCGGCTTGACGTTGGCGAGGGCCTTCTGCAGCCCCGGATCGTTGAGGGCCCGGGCGGCGTTCTGCTTGAAGGCGGGCGAGGTGGTCAGCATGAGCAATTCCCGAACAACGTGGGGGACCACGCTGGTCCCCCACACCCCCCTGCATCC
>CALKJX010000244.1 GCA_937995555.1 uncultured Elioraea sp. | reverse complement strand
ATCCGCTCGCCCGACCTGCCGCACAAGACCGCGGTGGGCGGCGTCGCGCTCGACCTCGACACCGAGACGGCGGTGCGGACGGCCGCCGAGGCGATGGCCGCGCGGGTCGCGCGGCGCGCGCCCGAAGCGCGCCTGGCCGGGTTCCTGGTGCAGCGCCAGGTCGGTCGGCGCGATGGCCAGGAGCTCGCGATCCGGCTCGGCCGCGATCGGATGTTCGGCGCCGCGATCGGTTTCGGCCTCGGCGGCACCGCATCCGCCGTGCTCGGCGATCAGGCGGTCGGCCTGCCGCCGCTCAATCTCGCCCTCGCCGGCGAGCTGATCGGGCGGAGCCGGGCCGCCGCGCTGCTCGGCGGCTACCGCGACCGCCCGGCCGTGGACCGCGCCGCGCTCGCCGAGGTGCTGGTGCGGATCAGCCAGCTCGCGGTGGACTGGCCGGAGATCGCTGCGCTCGACGTCAACCCGCTGATGGCCGGGCCGAGCGGGGTGATGGCGGTCGATGCCTGGGTCGGGCTCGATGCCGCTCCCGTTTCAGGCACCGCGCACTTGGCGATCGCGCCCTATCCGGCCGAACTCGAGGAGAGCGTGCGGCTGCTGGACGGGCGCACCGTCACGCTCCGGCCGATCCGCCCCGAGGATGCCGAGGCGCATGCGGCGTTCTTCGCGAAGCTCTCGCCGGAGGATGTGCGAAGGCGCTTCTTCGCGCCGATCGCCGCCCTCTCGGCCGAGCAGATCGCGCGCATGACGCAGATCGACTACGACCGCGAGATGGCCTTCATCGCCACCGCATCGGGGCAGGACGGGGTGGCGGAGACGCTCGGCGTGGTGCGGATCGTGCGCGACGCCGCCGAGCCCTCAGGCGAGTTCGCCGTGGTGGTGCGCTCGGACCTGAAATGGCTCGGGCTCGGCAAGCTGCTGATGGAGAAGGCGATCGCCTGGGCGCGCGCGCAGGGACTGCGCGCGATCACCGGCGAGGTGCTGGCCGAGAACCGGCCGATGATCCGCTTCGTCGAGAAGCTGGGCTTCACCCTCGCCCGACACCCGGACGATCCGGAGCTGCTGACCGCGCGGCTGGAGCTCTGAGCGCGCCGCTCAGCCGCGCGCCGCGCGCACCAGCTCGCGCACCCGCGCCGCCGCCGCCCCGCCCTTGAGCGCGTCGCGCCAGAGCGCCTCGGCGACCTTCTGGTGCGTCGCCAGCGCCTCGTCGGCACCGGTGATCATCGCCACGCCGGTCTGCGCCGCCGGGTGGACCTCGAGCCGGAACGGGTTGATCGCCAGATAGGCGCGCTCGCGCGAGCGCAGGATCCGGAAGGCGCCGTTCGGTTCGCTCGGGCCCATCAACCCGAGCTGCACGCCGATCGGCTCGGCCTCCATCAAGGCGGCGATGTTCTCGACCTCGGCCATCGCCACGGCACGGGCCTGGGCGCGCGCGCGCTCGGACACCGCCACGCCGGCGCCGACACCGCCCTCGAGGAAGCGCTGGAGCGAACTCACGGTCAGGATCCCGATGATCGAGGGCCGGCGCGCCTGATAGACCCTCTTGCGGCTCTGCAGGATGCCGAGCAGCTGATCGGACTGCACGCGCAGCGCCGCCCGCTCGGGTCCGGCCGCGTCGGCCGCCTCGGCCAGCACCTCGGCGAGCGCCGAATCATAGGCGTCCGATGTCACGAGATAGGGCGGCTGGCCCGCCACCTGCAGGATCTGGTCGGTGCTCTCCTCGATGACGCGGATGCGGTCGAAATAGACGGTGGCGCGCGCGACGTACTCGACGCCGATGCCGAGCAGGCTGAGCGGGGAGATCTTCAGGAGTTCCGCCAGCCGCTTGATCGTGTCGAGCTTGATGACCTCGCCCTTCTCGTAGCGGTAGAGGGCGGCGCGGCTGACGCCGAGTCGGGCGGCGATCTCCTCGGCACGGAGCCCGGATTCCAGCCGGTACTGCCGAAGCTGCTGGCCGATCTCGGTGAAGCGCATGGTCATTGTCTCCCGGGAGGAGGCGCGTCCTCGGATGGACGCGACGTCGTCTCAGTCCTGAGGCGATCCTCTCCAGACAAGAAATACGCCCCGTCGGGACCCGCTTCAAGGGCGCACTATCGTCCCACGCCGCAATCGCACGGGTTGCATCCGTCTCAACCCTCCGCGACCTTGAACGCGGCCAGCGTCTCGATCGCCTGGACCATCGCCGAATGGTCGAGATCCCCCCCTCCGGCCGCCGCGACGGCCGAGAACATCTGCTGCGCGATCGCCGTGTTGGGCAGGCTCATGTGCATCTCGCGCGCGGATTGCAGCGCGAGGTTCAGGTCCTTCTGGTGCAGGCGGATGCGGAAGCCGGGCGCGAAGGTGCGCTTGATCATCCGCTCGGCATGCACCTCGAGGATGCGGGAATTGGCGAAGCCGCCCATCAGCGCCTGCCGCACCTTGGCGGGATCGGCGCCGGCCTTTGCCGCAAACACAAGCGCTTCCGAGACGGCCTGAAGATTCAGCGCGACGATGATCTGGTTCGCCACCTTGCAGGTCTGCCCCGCGCCGTTGCCGCCGACCAGCGTGATGTTCTTGCCCATCGCCTCGAACAGGGGCTTGGCGCGCTCGAACGCCGCCTCCGGGCCGCCGACCATGATGGTGAGCGTCGCGTTCTTCGCCCCCACCTCGCCGCCCGAGACCGGCGCGTCCAGGTAGTCGCAACCCTTGGCGTTGATCCGGGCGGCGAAGTTCTTGGTCGCGGTCGGCGAGATCGACGACATGTCGATGACCAGCGTGCCGGGCTTCAGCCCCTCGGCGACGCCGTTTGCGCCGAACAGCACCTGCTCAACATCCGGGGTATCGGGCACCATCAGGATCACCACCTCGGCCGCAGCGGCGACCGATTTCGCGTCCGCCACCACCATGGCGGCGTCGCGGATCTCGCTCGTCAGGCTCGCCCGCTCCGGCACGATCAGCTCGTGCCCGGCCTTCTTCAGGTTCAGCGCCATCGGGCGGCCCATGATGCCGAGGCCGATGAATCCGATCTTCATGCGTGTCTCTCCCCTTGTCGGTGGCGCGGGCGTCAGCCGCGATAGGGCTGGAACCAGCCGAGCCCGGCCTCGGTCTCGCCCTTCGGGCGGTATTCGCAGCCGATCCAGCCCTGGTAGCCCAGGCGGTCGATCGCCTCGAACAGGAACGGGTAGTTGATCTCGCCCGTGCCCGGCTCGTGCCGGCCGGGCGTGTCGGCGAGCTGCATGTGCGCGATGAGCGGCAGGTGCTTCTCGATCGCCGGCGTCAGATCGCCCTGCATGATCTGGCGATGGTAGATGTCGAACTGGATCTTCAGGTTGGGCGCGGCGACCTCGGCGATGATCGAGGCCGCCTCCTCGGTGTGGTTCAGGAAGAAGCCCGGGATGTCGCGCGCGTTGATCGGCTCGATCAGCACGGTGATGCCGGTCTTGGCCGCGGCCTCGGCGGCGTGGCGCAGGTTCTCGAGATAGGTCGCGCGCATCGCCTCGCGGTCGGCGCCCTCGGCGACCAGCCCGGCCATCGCGTGGATCTGCCTGCACCCCAGCGCATCGGCGTATTCCAGCGCCTTCGCGACGCCGGCGCGGAATTCCGCCTCGCGCCCGGGCTGGGCGGCAAGCCCGCGCTCGCCCTTCGCCCAGTCGCCGGGGACGGTGTTGAACAGCACCACCTCCAGCCCGGCCGCGCGCGCCGCCTGGGTGACTTCGCCGGGGCTGTAGTCGTAGGGGAACAGGAACTCGACCGCGCGGAAGCCCGCGACCGCGGCGCGCTCGAAGCGCTGGAGGAACGGCGCGTCCGTGAACATCATCGACAGGTTGGCGGCGAATTTCGGCATGGTCTTTCCCCGGTTTCAGGCGCGCGTGGCGCCGTAATAGAGCATGGCCGTGTGCTTGGCTTCGGCGAAGAACAGCCAGCGCTCGACCAGCGCGCCGGCGAGGGCCAGCACCGCGGCGGTCGCCGCAGCGAGGCTGTTCAGCGGCTGGGCGGTCGCGAGCGCGATCACCACGAAGGCCGCCGGCAGCACGATGCCGCCGATCACCGCGATCGCGCGCAGCCGGCCCGCGTGCTTGCGCGCGATTCGGAACCCCATCTCCTTGGTGACGAAGTTCTCGCCCGTGTGCGGCGGGTCGAGCAGCCGGACCTTGCCGATCCGCCCCAGCCCCGTGGCGGTCTCTGGCGTGCTCGCGGCCGGCACGATTCCCAGAAACGCCCAGTAGCTGCGCTTCACCCACCACGCGGCGGCGAGCGCCACGAGCGCGGTGATGCCGACCGGGCCGGCCGCGGACTCGCCGAACGCACCCAGCACCGCGAAGGCGAGCGCGAGCCCGGTCGCCGCCGCCAGCGCGAGGTAGCCGGGCACCGTCCAACGATTGCACCAGGCGTGGATGGGCTTCAGCGAACGGTAGATCATCGCGGTGCAGAACACGGTGACGATGGCACCGGCGGCGGTCAGCAGCCCGAGCACCGCGAGCGTGCCGCGCCCGGGATCGAAGAACGTGAACAGCAGCGCGAGCAGTCCTGCCGGCAGGTAGGTCGCGACCGCGGCCACACCCTCGCGCGAGAGCCAGGAGGTGCGCCACTGGCTGAACGCGCGCCACGCCCGCTCCGGATGACCGAGATGCAGCGTCGACGACAACAGCCCCGCGGTGATCAGGACCAGCGCGAGCCCGAAACCCGTGAGCCCGAGCCGGAGCGAGGGCACGATCGCGCCGGAGGCCGCGAGCACCGCCAGCGTCGCGAGCAGGCCATAGCCCGCGCCCGAGGCGACGGTGAAGACGATGACGGAAGGAGCGGGATGCACGGGATCAGCGCGAAAGCATGCGATCGACCCAGCCGAGGAAGCCCGAGAGCCCCTCGGTCGCGGGTTCGGCCGGTTGCGGGGACGGGGCGGGCCTGCCGGGGCGGGGCGGCAGGTACTTGTTGACCGGCCTGTAGCCGAGCTCCGGCATCAGGTCGTAGCCGCCACGCTCGGCGACCAGCCGCGAGACCGCGCTGTCCGGATCGCCGAGATCGCCGAAATGCCGCGCATGCGCCGGGCAGGTGGAGACGCAGGCCGGCACGCGGTCGGGCTCGGGGATCGTCTCGTTGTAGATTCGATCGACGCAAAGGGTGCATTTCTTCATCACCCCTTCGTCCTCGTCGTATTCGCGCGCGCCGTAGGGGCAGGCCCAGGAGCAGAGCTTGCAGCCGATGCAGGTGTCGGGGTTGACCAGCACGATCCCGTCCTGTTCGCGCTTGTAAGACGCGCCGGTGGGGCAGACGGTGACGCAGGCCGGTTCGTCGCAGTGCAGGCAGGAGCGCGGGAAGTTGACGGTGCGCCCCGCCCTGCCCTCGCCCGCCTCGAAGCTGTGGATGCGGTTGAACCAGACGCCCGTCGCGTTCGGGCCATAGGGGTCGAGATCGGTCAGCGGCGCCGAGTGTCCGCCCGCGTTCCACTCCTTGCAGTTCACCGCGCAGGCATGGCAGCCGACGCAGGTGTCGAGGTCGATGACGAGGCCGAGACGTCTCGCTGAGTGCGTGTAGCTGGTCAT
>CALKJX010000243.1 GCA_937995555.1 uncultured Elioraea sp. | reverse complement strand
GCGGCATCACCCCCACGGTGCACGAAAGCGCCTGGATCGCGCCCTCCGCCGCGGTGATCGGCGACGTGCGGATCGGCGAAGGCACCGGCATCTGGTTCCATTGCGTGATCCGCGGCGACGTCAACATCGTCCGCATCGGCGCGCGCACGAACATCCAGGACTGCACGCTGATCCACGTGAACCGCGAGAGGTTCCCCTGCCTGATCGGCGACGACGTCACGGTCGGGCACATGGCGATCATCCACGCCTGCACGCTGAAGAACCGCGCCTTCGTCGGCATGGGCGCGATCGTGCTCGACGGCGCGGTGGTCGAGGAGGGCGGCATGCTCGCCGCCGGGTCGGTGCTGACGCCGGGCAAGGCGATCCCGCCGGGCGAGCTCTGGGCCGGCGCGCCGGCGCAGTTCATGCGCAAGCTCGACAAGCCGGGCGACCGGTTCTTCGAACACACGGCGCCGCACTATGCCGGGCTCGCCGCGGAGTACCGGCGCGAGTACCGCGCGCTCGCGCTCTCCCGCGCCGCGGAATGATCCCGCGCCGGATCGCCCTTGCCGGCGCCCTCGCCCTCGCAGCCTGCGACGGAGGCCCCGTGGAAACCGTGCAAGTTCCCCCCGGCGCGCTGTCGGGCACCAGCGGGACGCTGTTCCAGGCGAGCGAGACCGCGCATCACATGCTCGTCGCCCGGCCGGACCAGCTCATCGACCAGCCTGCCAACGCGGCCTATGCGCTGCTGCTCTACGAGATCGCCACCGTCGAGGCCTCCTCGGGCCGACTGTCGGATCAGTGGCCCGGGCGGCTGTTGCGCGAGGCGCGGCCCGCGGTGCGCGCGGCCGCCGGCCTCGCCGCGGAGGCGACGGCGCAGCAGGTGGTCGATGCCCTCTGGGCGGCGTCGCAGGCGCTGCGCCGCAACGACGAGCCGGGGGCGCGCGCGGCCCTGGTGCCGCCGGCGGCACTCCAGACCGAGATCGCGCGCGACCGGTTGCAGCGCTACTCGCTGCCGAGTCAGGGCGTGCGCGCGCTGCGCGAGCTGAGGCTGGCGCTCGAGCGCGAAGCGGGCCCGACGCCGTGAGCGGCGGGACGGCCCGCCACTACGCGGTCACCTTCACGTAGCTGCCCGGCGCGGGCTCGATCACCGCGAGCTTGCCGTCACCCGGCACCCGTGCTTCGACCTTCGCCTTCGACAGCGACGCGACCCAGCGCTGCCAGTCCGGCCACCAGCTGCCGGCGAGCTCGGTCGCGCCGACCAGCCAGGCGTCGGGGTCCGACGGCAGGTCGGTGTTGACCCAGTGGCTGTACTTGCCGGCATCGGGCGGGTTCACCACCCCGGCGATGTGGCCCGAGGCGGCGAGCACGAAGCGCTTGCGCCCCGCGTAGAGCTGCGTCGCCTTGTAGCAGGCCTTCCAGGGCGCGATGTGGTCCTCGCGCGTCGCCAGGATGTAGGTCGGCACGCTGATGCGCCCGAGATCGATCGGCGTGCCGGCGAGCGTGATCCCGCCGGGCTGCGACAGCCGGTTCTCCTGGTACATCCTGCGCAGGTAGAAGCTGTGCATCGCCGCGGGCATGCGCGTGCTGTCGCTGTTCCAGTACAGCAGGTCGAACGGGAACGGCTCCTGCCCGAGCAGGTAGTTGTTCACCACGAACGACCAGATCAGGTCGTTGGCGCGCAGCATGTTGAAGGTGGCGGCCATTTCGCTGCCGTCGAGATAGCCCCTCCGCTGCATGCTCTCCTCGAGCGCCTTGAGCTGCTCCTCGTCGATGAACACCGTGAGCTCGCCGGCCTCGGCGAAATCCACCAGCGTGGTGAAGAAGGTCGCCGCCTTGATCCGGGCGTCGTTCTTCGCCGCCATGTGGGAGAGCGTGCATGCGAGGAGCGTGCCGCCGAGGCAGTAGCCGATCGCGTTCACCTCGCGCTCGCCGGTTGCCCGTTCGATCGCCTCCAGCGCCGCGAGCGGACCCTCCAGCATGTAGTCCTCGAAGCTCTTCT
The DNA here is from genome assembly GCA_937995555.1 of uncultured Elioraea sp. Lineage (GTDB taxonomy): Bacteria > Pseudomonadota > Alphaproteobacteria > Acetobacterales > Acetobacteraceae > Elioraea. The sequence goes on along the minus strand of CALKJX010000243.1, from coordinate 7,752 downwards.
CGGCGAGCCGTTCGTCCGGGTTGACCCAGGAGATCATGAACACCGTGTGGCCCTGCGCCACCGCCCAGCGCACGAAGCTGTTCTTCGGGCGCAGATCGAGGATGTAGTACTTGTTGATCCAAGGCGGAACGATCAGCAGCGGCCGCTTCAGCACGGTCTCCGTCGAGGGCGCGTACTGGATGAGCTGGATCAGGTCGTTCTGGTAGATCACCGAACCCGGCGTGGTGGCGATGTTCTCGCCCACCTTGAACGCCTCGTAGTCCGTCATCTTGATGTGCAGCTTGCCCTTGCCGCGCTCAAGATCGGCGAGCAGGTTGTTCAGGCCGCGGACCAGGTTCTCGCCGCCCGTCTCGACCGTGCGGCGCAGCACCTCGGGGTTGGTCAGCAGGAAGTTGGTGGGGGCCAGCGCGTCGACGAACTGGCGGGCATAGAAGTCGAGCTTCTGGGCGGTCTTGTCGTCCAGCCCGTCGACATCCTTCACCACGTTCTGCACGTAGCGCGCGGACAGCAGGTAGGACTGCTTGATGAAATCGAAGACCTCGTTCTCGTGCCAGTCCTCGTGCTTGAAGCGCCGGTCGCCCGGCGGCGGCGCCACCACCGGGGCGGGGGTCTCGCCCATCAACCGTCGCGCGGTGTTCTGCCAGAGCAGCATGTAGTCCTGCCAGAACGACATGTGCGCCTGCACGAGCTTGGCCGGATTCGCCATCATCCGCGCGGTCATCTCAAGGAAGGCGCTGCCGATGTTGAGCGGGTCGAGGCCAGGCAAACGCGCATCGCCCTGGCGCTTGAGGAACTCCATCACGATCCGCTGGCTGCGGCTCGCGATGTCGGCCATGTTGCGCGACAGGAGGGCGGGGTCAGGCATCCTGAAGGCCTGGCCGGCCTTGTCCTCTGCCATGAATCGGGGCGTCCTTTCGGCGTCGGGCGCGGGAGGAGAAGAAATGCGCGCGGACCCTAGTGCGCCAGGCAGGGTGGATCAAGCGAAGCGGCGGGTTTGCGGCCGCGCGTCGGGAGCATGTCTCGCCCTGCTTCTGCTCGCCGCCTGCGGGCCAGGCTCGAATCCGCTGGAGTGGGCGCGCACCGCCGTGGGCCGCGCCCCGACCGCCGAGCTGCCGCCGGTTCCGGGTGCGGACCGGCCCTATCCGAACCTCGGCACGGTGCCGGAGCGCCCGGTGCCGCCCACGCCCGAGGAGCGCCGGCGCATCGCCGATGCGCTGGTCGCCGACCGCGAGAACGCGCGCCATTCCGGCCCACCCGTGCTGCCGGCCCCGGTCGGCGTCACCTCGCCGCCGGCGCCCGCAGGTCCGCCGCTGACCGCCCCCGCCGCGACACCGCTCGGTGCCATGGAGGACGGTGCCGCGGTCCCCGGCATGGTCGCGCCGCTCGCGCCGCTGCCGGCCCCCCGGCCGCCACCGATCGCCGGAGCGCCTCGGCCTGCCGTGGCAGCGGAGCCCGCGCCGGCAGCGCCCCCGGCGGTCCCCGAGCCGCGCGCGGACGCCGTCCCGCCACCGTCCCCGGCCCCCGCCCCGGGCCCGCTGCAGGCTGCGCCGGCGCCGCGGACGGCCGCGGCACCCGACGCTGCATCCGTCGCCGCCGCTGCGGCACCCCCAGCCGCGCCTGTCCCTGCCGCCGCAGCGCCGCCCCCCGACCCTTCCGTGGTCGTCGACCGCACGGCGCTGCCGCCGCCGCGCGCCACACCGTCGGTCGCGCTGCCTGCTGGGCAGGGGGCGGCGCTCGCCTTCGCGCCGGGCTCGGCCACGCTGCCTGCGGAGGCACGCGCGGTGGTGGCACGCTTCGCCGCTGGCCGCGGCGGCGCGGTCGTGCGTGTGACCGGCTTCCGCGACAGCACGGGCGGCGATCTGGGGCTCGCCCTTGCGCGCGCCCAAGCGGTGGCGCAGGCGCTGCGCAGCGCCGGCACGCCCGCCGAGGCGATCGAGCTCGCCGCCGAGCCCCGCCCGGGCCCGGCCGGTCGCGGCGCCGAGATGCGGCTGGTATATTCGCCGTGATTGACGACTCCGCCCGGACATGCGCCTAAGCCGCCCCACGCCATCGCCCGGACCCGCCGAATGTCAGCCGCGCCTTCCGAGTTCCACCGAATCCGACGCCTGCCGCCCTACGTATTCGCCGAGGTGAACCGGCTGAAGGCGGCGGCGCGTGCGCGCGGCGAGGACGTGATCGATCTCGGCATGGGCAACCCTGACACCGGCGCGCCCGCGCATGTGGTGGCGAAGCTGACCGAGACGGTCGCCGATCCACGCACGCATCGCTACTCGGTCTCCAGGGGCATCCCAGGGCTGCGCCGTGCGGTCGCGGGCTACTACGCGCGCCGCTTCGGCGTCGGGCTCGATCCCGAGACCGAGATCTGCGTCACGCTCGGCTCGAAGGAGGGGCTGGCCAACCTGGCGCAGGCGATCACCTCGCCGGGCGACGTGATCCTGGTGCCGAACCCGTCCTATCCGATCCACCAGTTCGGCTTCGTGATCGCCGGGGCCGCCGTGCGCTCCGTGCCGCACGAGCCGGGCGAGGAGATGCTGCGCGCGCTCGATCGCGCGGTGATCCAATCGGTGCCGAAACCGACCGCGCTGATCGTCAACTTCCCCTCGAACCCGACCGCGCTGACCGCGAGCCTCGACTTCTACAGGGAGGTGGTCGCGTTCGCGCGGCGGCACGAGGTGTTCGTGATCTCCGATCTCGCCTATGCCGAGATCTACTTCGAGGGCGACCCGCCCCCCTCGATCCTGGCGGTGCCGGGGGCGAAGGAGATCGCGGTCGAGTTCACCTCGATGTCCAAGACGTACTCGATGGCGGGCTGGCGCATCGGCTTCGCCGCCGGCAACGCGCGGCTGATCGCGGCACTGGCGCGGGTCAAATCGTATCTGGACTACGGCGCCTTCACGCCGATCCAGGTCGCCGCGGTGGCGGCGCTGAACGGCCCGCAGGACTGCGTCGATCAGGTGCGCGCCCTCTACGCCGAGCGGCGCGAGGTGCTGCTGCGCGGGCTGGCCGCCGCGGGCTGGGACGTGCCCGCGCCCGCCGCCTCGATGTTCGCCTGGGCGCCGATCCCGGAACGGTTCCGTCCGCTCGGCAGCCTCGAGTTCTCCAAGCTGCTGCTGGAACGCGCCAAGGTCGCCGTCAGCCCTGGCGTGGGCTTCGGCGAGCACGGTGACGGGCATGTGCGGATCGCGCTGGTCGAGAACACGCATCGCATCCGCCAGGCCTGCCGGGCGATCCGGCAGTTCCTGCAAGGCTCGAACGTGCCCGGTCTGGCCGTGGGGGTCGAGGACGCCGCATGAACAGCACAGCGTTGCGGGTGGGGCTCGCCGGCCTGGGCACGGTCGGCGCGGGGACGCTCAGGCTTCTGCGCGAGAACGCCGAGCTGATCGCCGCGCGCGCCGGCCGACCGATCGTTCCGGTGGCGGTGGCGGCGCGTGATCGTGCGCGCGATCGCGGCGTGCCGCTCGAGGGGCTGCGGTGGTTCGACGATGCGGCGGCACTGGCGCGCGATCCGGGCGTCGATGTGGTGGTGGAGGTGATCGGTGGTGCGGAGGGAATCGCGCGCGCGACCGTCGATGCGGCCCTCGCCGCGCACAAGCCGGTCGTCACCGCGAACAAGGCGATGCTGGCGCTGCACGGCGCCGAGCTCGCCGCCGCGGCGGAAGCTGCCGCGACCCCGCTCGCCTTCGAGGCCGCGGTCGCGGGCGGCATTCCGGTCATCAAGGCGCTGCGCGAGGGTCTGGCGGCGAACCGCATCACCCGCGTCGCCGGCATCCTGAACGGCACCTGCAACTACATCCTGACGACGATGCGCGACACCGGCCGCGCCTTCGCCGACGTGCTCGCCGAGGCGCAGGCGCATGGCTACGCCGAGGCCGACCCAGCCTTCGACATCGACGGCATCGATGCCGCGCACAAGCTCGCGATCCTGGTCGCGCTCGCCTTCGGCCGGCCGGTGGATTTCGCCTCCGTGCATGTCGAGGGCATCCGGCACGTCTCCGCGCTCGACATCGCCTTCGCGCGCGAGCTCGGTTTCGTCATCCGCCTGGTCGGCATCGCCGAGCGCCACGATGGCGGGATCTCGGCGCGCGTCCATCCGGTGATGGTGCCCGCGGCCTCGCCGCTCGCGCATGTGGACGGCGTGTTCAACGCGGTGATGGTCGAGGGCGATCACGTCGGTCGCGTGATGCTGGAGGGCCGCGGCGCCGGCGCCGGTCCAACGGCCTCGGCCGTGGTGGCCGATCTGATCGACATCGCGCGCGGCCGGCACACACCGCCCTTCGGCATGGCCGCGCATCACCTCTCGGCCGAACCCGCGGTGCCGATCGCGCGCCGATGCGGCGCGGCCTATCTGCGGCTGATGGTGGTGGACCGGCCCGGCGTGATCGCGGACGTCTCGGCCGTGCTGCGCGACCATGTCGTCAGCCTGGAGAGCATGATCCAGCGCGGCCGCGCGCCGGACGAGACCGTGCCGGTGGTGCTGACCACGCATCCCTGCGAGGAGGCGGCGCTGGCCGCAGCCCTCGCGCGGATCGCCACGCTCGGATCGGTGGTGGAACCGCCGACCATGATCCGGATCGAAACGTTGTAGCCCTGCGAGGGTGTGGAGGAGACATGGCGAAGAAGGCAGAGCCACCCCGCGTGTTCGCCGCCGGCGGCGAGGGGCCCGATGCGCGGCACATCGACCGCAACCTGGCGCTCGAACTGGTGCGCGTCACCGAGGCGGCGGCGCTGGCGGCGTCGCGGCTGATGGGGCGCGGCGACGAGAAGGCGGCCGATCAGGCGGCAGTGGATGCAATGCGCCACGCCTTCGACACGGTCGCGATCGACGGCACGGTGGTGATCGGCGAGGGCGAACGCGACGAGGCGCCGATGCTCTATATCGGCGAGAGGGTGGGTTCGGGCGGCATGAAGGCCGACATCGCGCTCGATCCGCTCGAGGGCACGACGATCACCGCGAAGGGCGGCAACAACGCGCTCTCGGTGGTGGCGCTGGCCGAGGCCGGCAACTTCCTCAACGCGCCCGACGTGTACATGGACAAGATTGCCGTCGGCGGCGGGCTGCCGGACGACTTGGTCGATCTCGACGAGACGCCGGCGGCGAACCTGAAGGCGGTCGCGCGCGCGAAGAAGATGGAGGTCTCGGACCTCGTCGTCTGCATCCTCGACCGGCCGCGCCACGCCGAGCTGATCAAGGCCGTGCGCGGCGCGGGCGCGCGGATCATGCTGATCAGTGACGGCGACGTGTCGGGCGTGATCGCGACCAGTCAGCCCGAGAGCGGCATCGACATGTACATGGGCTCGGGTGGCGCGCCGGAAGGCGTGCTGGCGGCCGCGGCGTTGCGCTGCATCGGCGGGCAGATCCAGGGGCGATTGCTGTTCCGCAACGACGAGGAGAGGAAGCGCGCCGCCAGGTGGGGCATCACGGATCTCAACCGCAAGTACTCGACCGAGGAGATGGCCAGGGGCGACGTGATGTTCGCCGCGACCGGCGTCACCAACGGCGCGATGCTGCGCGGCGTGCGGCGCTTCGGCGCCGGCGCGACGACGCATTCGCTCGTCATGCGGTCCAAGTCCGGCACGGTTCGCTACATCGAGGCGCACCACAACTTCACGCGCAAGTCGTGGATGGCGGCCTGACTGCCGGGCCGCTCTCGTTCACCGGGCGGCGCTGGGTCACCCGCGCGGCGGATGCGCGCGCGGCCGTCCTCATCGCCCAGGCGCACGGACTGCCGGAGCCGCTCGCCCGCCTGATCGCCGCGCGCGGCATCGCGCTCGCGGAACTCGACCGTCACCTGACGCCGCGGCTGCGCGACTGGCTGCCCGACCCGTCGGTGCTCACGGGCATGGACGCGCTGGCGCTGCGGCTGGCCGATGCCGTCCGGCGCGGCGAGACGGTGGCGGTGTTCGGCGACTACGACGTGGACGGCACCGCTGCCACGGCGCTGATGCGGCGCTTCATCGAAGCGGTCGGCGGACGCGCCGCGCATGCGGTGCCGGATCGGCTGCGCGACGGCTACGGCCCGAATGTCGCGGCGTTCCGCAGGCTCGCCGATGCCGGCGCGCGGGTGATCCTGTGCGTCGATTGCGGCTCGGCGGCACCCGAGCCGATCGCCGACATCGCGCCCCGCGCGGACGTACTGGTGCTGGACCACCACCGCGTCGAGCGCGCGCCGGAGGCGGCCCTTGCGCATGTGAATCCGACGCTCGACACGACCGCAGGGCTCGATCACCTCTGCGCCGCCGGGCTTGCCTTCCTCGCCGCGGTGGCGACCAACCGCGTGCTGCGCAAGGCGGGCTGGTCGCGCGCGCTCGATGCGGCGGGCCTGCTCGACCTGGTCGATCTCGTCGCCCTCGCCACGGTCGCCGACGTGGTGGAGCTGATCGGCGTGAACCGCGCCTTTGTCGCCCAGGGTCTGGCGCTGATGGCGACGCGCCCGCGCGCCGGCATCGCCGCGCTGCTCCGCGTCGCCGGGGTCGCCCGCGCGCCCGATGCCGAGGCGATCGGTTTCGCGCTTGCCCCCAGGCTCAACGCGGCGGGGCGGATCGGCGACGCCGATCTCGGCATCCGCCTGCTGCTGAGCGACGAGTCGGCCGAGGCCGAGGTGCTCGCGCAGCGCCTCGATTCGCTCAACCGCGAACGGCAGCGGATCGAGGCGGGCGTGCTGGACGCGGCCGTCGCGGTGGCGGAACGGCAGGCCGCCGAAGGCCGGCACGTTATCCTGGTCGCCGGCGAGGGCTGGCACCCGGGCGTGGTCGGCATCGTCGCCGGGCGGCTGAAGGAGCGCTTCGCGCGCCCCGCCTTCGTGCTCGGCGTGGCGGGCGGCATCGCCACCGGCTCGGGGCGGTCGGTGGCGGGCGTGCATCTCGGAGATGCCGTGCGCGCGGCGGTCGCGTCGGGCATCGCCAGCAAGGCGGGCGGGCACGCGATGGCGGCCGGCGTGACGTTGCCTGCTGATCGGCTGGGGGCGCTGCACGAGGCGCTCTGCGCGGCCTGCCACGGCGCGGCGACCGGCCCGGAGGCGCTGGAGCTCGACGGCACTGTCACGGTCGAGGGCGCGACCGCGGAGCTGGCCCGCGCGGTCGGACGGCTCGGTCCGTTCGGCGCGGGCAATGCCGAGCCGGTCTTCGCGCTCAGCGGCCGGCTCGCCCATGCCAGCGCGGTGGGCGCGGGCGGGGCGCATCTCAGGCTCGCGCTGGAAGGCGAGGGTGGCGGGCGGCTGAACGCGATCGCCTTCCGCGCCGCCGGTTCTGCGCTGGGGCACGGGCTCGCGGGCGCGCTGGGGCGGCCGGTGACGCTTGCCGGTGTGCTGCGCGAGGACCATTTCCGCGGCAACGGCGGGGCCTCCTTGCAGGTGGTGGACGCCGCGCCTGCGTGACCTTCGCTTGCGCCGTGCCCCGCCTCGGGCTAACCCCCCGCGCGGGTCCCGTTCGTCTAGAGGCCTAGGACTCGGCCCTTTCAAGGCCGCAACACGGGTTCGAATCCCGTACGGGACGCCACTCTCTCCCCCGCAAACCTGCTCTCTGCCTCGGCGGCAGCGTCTGAGATCGCCTGTGGCGCGGGGTTCGGCGTGCCGACCTGTTGACCGCTCGAGGTGAAACGACCGGCGAATACGGCTCTCCGGCCGCAGACTCTCTCCGTATCTGTTGACTTGGGCGATTTGGTACGGGTCGTGAACCGAATGTTCCAAGCGGACTTCCGAGTAGCTCCACCGGGACCGGTTCGAAACTCTCTTGGGCGCCGACAGGAGACCGGCT